>JAFQWH010000036.1 GCA_017407515.1 Clostridia bacterium
CTCTGGTCAAAGTCGTCACCGCCGAGCTTGTTGTTACCTGCAGTTGCAAGAACCTCAAATACACCGTCGCTGATCTCAAGGAGAGATACGTCAAACGTACCGCCACCGAGGTCGAATATCATTATCTTCTGCTCTGCTTCCTTATCCATACCGTAAGCCAACGCTGCAGCGGTAGGCTCGTTGATAATTCTCTGTACTTCAAGGCCTGCAATTTTGCCGGCGTCCTTGGTTGCCTGTCTCTGAGAGTCGTTAAAGTAAGCCGGAACGGTGATAACCGCATGAGACACGGGCTCGCCTAAATATGCTTCAGCATCAGCCTTTAACTTCTGCAGAATCATTGCGGAAATTTCCTGAGGGGAATAAGACTTACCGTCAATATTTACCTTTCTGTCTGTACCCATATCACGCTTAATGGAGCTGATAGTACGGTCGGGGTTGGTGATTGCCTGACGTTTTGCTACCTGACCAACCAGACGTTCGCCGTCTTTAGAAAACGCTACAACAGACGGGGTTGTTCTGCCGCCTTCGGCGTTAGGAATAACGGTAGGCTCGCCACCTTCAATAACAGACACACAGGAATTTGTTGTCCCTAAGTCAATACCAATAATTTTTGCCATGATTTTTTACCTCCTGATATTAAAAACAATGATTATATATTATATAAGAAGTGCTTCGCACTTAGTTTGCTACTTTTACCATGGAATAGCGAATGACTTTGTCTTTCAGCATATACCCTTTTTGGAACTGCTCGACAACGATGTTTGCCTCCAGTTCTTCATCTTCAATATGCATCACTGCACTGTGAAGATTGGGGTCAAAGGTCTTGCCCACAGCCTCTATCTCGGTAACACCCATCTTTTCAAGGGTTTCTAAAAGCTGCTTAACAATCATCTCGATGCCGTCTTTAAAGGGAGAAGACTCATCTGTTGCCAAAGCACGCTCTAAGTTATCCAAAACCGGCAGCAGTTTCTCTACCGTATCGGCTTGTGCATTCTTGTAGGTTTCGTCTTTTTCCTTTTGGGTTCGCCGCTTGTAGTTTTCATACTCAGCCAGGGTTCTGAGGTGCTTATCGTAAAGCTCATCATATTGTTTTTTAAACTCATCAGCCTCAGCTTCTGCAGTTTCCTCTGTCACAGTTTCTTCAGCTGTTTCTTCTAAAATTTCCTCTTTTTCCAAAGCTTCCTGCTCTTTCTTCACGTTACAATCCTTTCCTTTCCCTGTCAATCCTCATCAATGTAAAACTCATATAAGATTCGGTTCAGTAGTGCCGAAACTCTTTGGAGTTTTGCAATCGTCTTGGGGTAATCCATTCGGGTGGGGCCGATGATGCCCACCTTACCCATAACCTGGTCACCCACATAGTAGTTTGCTGTAATAATACTGGACTTTTGCATAACGTCCAGCTCGTTTTCCTTACCGATGCGAATGTTAATTCCGCCGGAGCCGGGAATACTGCCCTCTGCCGAATCTGCCTGCAGCATTTTCACAACAGAATTTTTATCGTTTAAGAAATCCAAGAATTCTTTTGCCTGACGAACATCGCTGTACTCGGGATAGGCCAGCATATTGGTAGCACCGCTGGTATAAACCTCCGTCTCAGCACGGACATCATCAATAATATCGGCAATAAAATCTAAAACGGGGAACAAAAGCTCAAAATGTGCCTGCATAGCACGGCGAATTTCGCTGATTTTAGCCGCCGTAATTTCATCTAAGGTTAGGCCTGAAAGCTTTTCACGAAGCAGAGCTGAAAAGTTATGAACAAACGTAATATCAGTCCCTGCCGGAAGCAGAACACGTTTATGCTTCATAACGCCTTCGCCGGTTACCAAAATGATAAGAGCAGAAGATGCATCAATGGGCACAAGCTCAACGGTTTTAATAGCTCCCCGCTTCATTTCCGGCGTGGTGAGCACCGCTGTGTAATTCGTCAGCTGGGATAAAACCTCAGCAGCACGCTTGATGATTTTATCAATCTGCCCCATCTGCAGTTCAATTACGTTACCCAGGCTTGCCAGGTCGCTGACAGTCATCTCGTGGTGATTCATAAGGGAATCCACATACAAGCGGTAGCCTTTATCGGAAGGAATTCTGCCCGCTGAGGTATGAGGCTGCTCTAAGTAACCCATTTCCTCCAAATCCGCCATTTCGTTACGAATGGTGGCACTGGACAGGCCTATATCTAAGTTCTTGGCCACATGACGAGAGCCGATAGGTTCAGCACTTTTAATATATTCATTTATAATGGAATGAAGAATTTTTTTCTTTCTTTCATTCAAATCCATAACTTCCACCCCGTTGTTAGCACTCTATCTCGTTGAGTGCTAATAATAAGATAGCACTTTTTCTTATAATTGTCAAGTCTTTATTTATGAATTTTTTATGACCGATTCTTTTACGCTCGTTTGGTTGTAGAAATCTCCGATACCAACAAGCTGATTAAAACTTCGTTATCCATAGAGTTGGATTTAATGTATCCGTCCGTTTCTGCCAGGCGGTCTAACAGTTTGGTAAGTTCCGCCATAGAGTATTTTGCACTGTCACGCATGAATTTAGTCGCGGCAAAGGGACTAATTTTCAATTTAGACATAATTTGGCTTTTATCCTGACGTGCGTCAGAAAGAATTTTAGTCTGCAACAGTTTATCTACATTATAAATAATAGCTGCCAGAATCTGATTGGCATCGGTTTTTAAAACAAGTAAATCCTCCAAAAGCTTTAACGCCCGGTCTGACTGACGGTCAAGCATGGCTGCCACCATGTCAAAAACTTTGCCCTCCACCGTCGGCATAACCAAAGCGTCAATATCTTCTTTCGTAATCTGCTTTCTGTCTCCGACGTAGGCTACCAGCTTTTCTGCCTCCCGACGAACCGCCATCATACCCTCTGCTGTGATTTCATTTAAATACCGGGCATCACCGGGAGCAATTTCCTTTTCAAAAACCCCGAAGAGCCGCACCGTCCAACGAACCATTTCCTCCTCGGTCATATAAGCAAATTCCACGCAGGCACCAATTTTATCCACCTGCTTTAAAAGGGCACTCCGCTTGTCTACGTCGGCTTCATCGAAAATAATGGATACATATTCGGGAATATCTGCAAAGCGTTTTTCCCAGTATTCTCTGTATTCTGCCTTGGCACCTGTTCTTGCGTCCGGCTTAAAAATCAACGAATCGTTAAAAATTAAAAGTTTTTTCTCTGCCATAACAGGCAGAGCCTCAATGGCTTCATCAACTTCAGAAAGAGAATAGTTTTTCCCCTCAAAGGAAAATACATTCAGCTCCTCCATTACCGTTGGGGACAAAAGGGAAACCAGCTGTTTTTTATAATGGGCTTTTAAAAACGCCTCTTCGCCCCAAAGCAGGAACACGTTGGGAGCCTGAGTTTGCCCTTTTATAACTTGCTTTAATTCTTCTATTTTCATCATGGGTTTGTCCCTCCCTTTTGAATGGATAAAAGTTTTTTCAAATTAAATGTAAAGGTTACATCAAGGTCATAATCTGCCCGATACACCACCGCTTTTCGTTCTGCAAGCCGCTGCAAAACCGCCTCAGCAGGGTGACCAAAACGGTTCTTCCCGCAGGGGATATAAACATACTGCGGCTGTGTTTCAGCTAAAAATGCCTTACTGGTTGCATTGTCCGACCCGTGATGCCCTACTTTTAAAACTGTTATATTTGCTAAATCAGATCGGTTTGCTAAAAGATAGGCCTCCCCCTCTGACTCTAAATCGCCAGTAAACAAAAGGTGATTGTTTCCATAAGAAAGCCTAAAAACTAAGGACCTGTTATTTTCGCTTGGTTCTGTTTCCAGCCAGGTATGATCCGGCATCAGACATTCTAAGAAGCATTCTCTGCTGAACCTTTGTACATCGCCGGCCGCTACAGTTACAATAGTCACCCGGTTTTGCTTTGCATAGTCTAAAAACGCTTGCCCCTCTTTTGTTGTTTCAAAGCCTAACGGAACCAAAAGGGTTTCAACGGGGATTGCATCTATAACCGCCCGCAGACCCCCGATATGGTCAGCGTGAGGATGGCTGGCAACCATATAGGTCAGTTTTGTAACGCCCTGCCTCTTTAAATAAGGAACAACAACTTCTTTTCCTACGTCATAGTCCGATTCATATTCCATGCCACCGCCGTCAATTAAAACCGTAACCTGACCCGGTAACCGAATCAGGGTGCAATCCCCCTGCCCTACATTAACAAAGGTAACGTTCATCGTGGGAGAAGCATAATGAATCCCTATGCCGCAAAGTGATAAAATTAAAACCGCAACTGCTGCCGCAAGGGTCTGTCGATACTTTTTGTGTAGCAACCTGTGAACAGCAAACAGAAACAGTATGTAAACATAAACCGCAAACAGACTAAAAGTTCCAACCGTTACAAGGCCGAACTCTAAGCTGCCAAAGCCTCGCACAATCCATAAGAACAGCTTGATAAAAGGATAGGTAAAGCCGGCAACCGGCAAAGTCAGCGTCGGATGAATGAGTCCTAAGAAGCCTACAAGCAAACCACCTACCAGCAAAACTGCCAAAATAGGCGATGCAACAATGTTGGTTATAAAGCTCCAAAGGGAAACATAGCCGAAGAGAGCGGCAGTAATAGGCAACATAAAAATCTGTACGCTAAGGGTTACACAAAAAGTTGCCACAACGCCTTTTATGGCTTTTGCAATTCTGCCCCGCCGCTTTGTTAAGCGGAAAACCCTGAAAAGATAGCCTTGCATAGGACCGGCAAACAGCAGAATCCCCAAGGTTGCCGCAAAAGACAGAATAAACCCCGTGTCAAAAACCGCAAAGGGATTTAAAAGAGCAATAATCCCTGCAGAAAAACCAAGCGAGGTCAGTGCATCTGCTTTTCGGTAGCAAACGTAGGCAACCATCGATAAAACGCTCATAACCGCCGCACGGACCACAGAGGGCGATGCACCGGCAAAAAGCATAAACAGCAGGATAACACCACAAATTGGGATAAAAAATTTATATTTATTCCTTTTTATAACCGAAAGAAACACATAGATAACAGTTAAAAAGGTGGTAACATGCATACCCGAAACCGCTATCATGTGCGACAGTCCACTAACTTTTAATGATTCATATAACGAATCAGAAATGCCGCTTTTGTCCCCTAGGGAAATAGCCCGCAAAACTGATGCCGGCTCCTCCGGAAACCTTTGGCTGATTGCCTCACCGCATTTGCGATTTACGTGGTACAGTCTTTGAGAAAATGATAAAGGAAATTTACCGGTAACAGATACCGTCCCCGGCTCAACAGTTCCCATAAAGAAAATTTTCTTCGATTTTAGATAGAGTTCATAGTCAAAGCCGCCTGTGTTCTGTCTGCCGGTTGGAACCTCTAAAATACAAACTGCCTGAAAGCTGTCTCCGAAAGACAAGGTTTTTTCTCCGGCATTGGTTTTCAGCCGGACTTTTTCTTGCAATTCCAATTCTTCGCCTAAAAAAGAAAGACGGCGAAGGTTTGCAATAAACGTTTGAGTTCCGTCTTTCTCGTCATATTCCACTGCTTCAATCACTTCGCCGGAAACCGTTATATATTCATTTACATAGCAGTACAGTAAGCGGTTTTTGACATCTCCAAAGCTTTGCAGATACAAAACGCCAAACAGAAAGCAAAGGACCATGGAGAAATAAACAAAAACAGGTTTTTTATAAAATAGCAGCACTAAAAGCACAAGTAAAAGGAGTCCTAATAGCTCATATGGAATGGTCTCTGAGAAAAAGTGAGCCCCGTAGATACCGGCAAGAAGTGCCACAGTGCTGTAAAACAAAGTACGCTTCATCGCCGTTTCTCCTTTCCTCAGGCTCCGCTTTATATATCAAACAAGCTGACCTGGTTGGTGTCAGGAATATCTTTTAAAACGTTGTATTCTTTCAGTTTATCCACAATAGAATTACCGATTTTTGCTCGTTTCTTCAAGTCTTCAACCGAAATAAACGGCCCCTCTTCCCGTGCCTGGCAAATAGACTCTGCCACAGCGTCCGATACACCGGCAATGGTGTTTAAGGGCGGACGAATCGCACCGTTTTCCTCAACGAATTTTGTTTGATGGGAAATATATAAATCAATAGGTAAAAAGTCAATCCCTCTGGCATACATCTCGTTGCATACCTCTAAAATGGTTAAAACGTTCTTTTCCTTCTGGGTTGCATCATTGTTTGCCTCAATTTCACGCATAGCTGCCATAACCCGTTCCTTGCCGCCAAGCATACGTTCTGCGTCAAATTCCGTAGCACGAACGGTGTAATAGGCAATATAGAACGAAATAGGATAATGCACTTTAAAGTATGCAATTCTAAAGCCCATGGTAACATAAGCCGCTGCATGAGCCTTCGGGAACATATATTTAATTTTCTTACAGGACATAATGTACCATTCCGGCACATTTTTCTCCCGCATCAGTTCTTCATCTTCCGGTGCCAGGCCCTTACCTTTACGCACTTTCTCCATAATTTTAAAGGAAGTTAGTGGGGGCAGGTCGTGCTGCAGAAGATACAGCATAATATCGTCACGGGTACAAATTACCTCCGGCAGGGTTGCCGTTCCGGCACGAACTAAGTCTTGTGCGTTGTTCGTCCAGACGTCGGTACCATGAGAAAGGCCGGAAATTCGCATCAGTTCACTAAAGGTTGTGGGCTTTGTGTCAAGGAGCATCTGGCGGACAAACCGGGTACCAAACTCTGGCACTGCAAAGGTGCCTACCTCGCTGCCAATATCCTCCGGAGTAACCCCCAGGGCTTCTGTGCCGGTAAATAGGCTCATCGTGGGCTTATCGTCAAGAGGAATGGTTCTTGCGTTTAAGCCGGTTAAGTCCTCCAGCATACGAATCATAGTCGGGTCATCATGACCTAAAATATCAAGCTTTAACAGTCTGCCGCTGATGGAGTGGTAGTCAAAGTGGGTGGTAATAACGCCGCTTTCTTCCTTGTCGGCAGGGTGCTGTATAGGCGTAAATTCATACACCTCGTTAGCACGGGGCACAATCATAACGCCGCCGGGGTGCTGACCCGTGGTTCTTTTCACGCCCTCCAGGCCTAAAGAAATCCGCTTCATTTCTGCCTTGGTAAAGGTTACGCCCTGCTCCTCGGCATATTTTTTAATATAGCCCATAGCCGTGTTTTCCGCAAAAGTACCAATAGTACCGGCTCGGAACACGTTGCCCTCACCGAACAGTTCCTCCGTGTACTTATGGGCATGGCTCTGGTATTCGCCGGAGAAGTTTAGGTCAATATCCGGCTCTTTGTCGCCATCAAAACCCAAAAATGTTTCAAAGGGAATGTCGTAACCGTCTTTTTTATAGGTCGCACCGCAAACAGGGCAGGTTGCATCAGGCATATCCGCACCCATGCTGTAAGTCCCGTCGGTTTTAAAGTCAACGTGTTTACAGTCCGGGCAACGGTAATGCGGCGGCAGGGAGTTAATCTCCGTAATGCCTGACAAAAAGGCAATAAAAGAAGACCCGACAGAACCTCTGGAGCCTACCAGATACCCGTCAGACAGGGATTTTGTTACCAGCTTCTGCGCAATCATATACATAACGGAAAAGCCATACTTAATAATCGGTACAAGCTCTTTTTCCATTCGCTGTTCTACCATCTCCGGCAGGGTTTCGCCGTAAAGCTCATGTGCCTTTGCGTAAGATAAGGCTTTTAACTCTTCCGTCGCACCGGGCATTTCCGGCGGATAGGTGTCCTTGGGAATGGGGCGAACTGCCTCAATTTGCTCCGCTATTTCGTTGGGATTGGTTACAACAATCTGATACGCCGTTTCCTTGGGAAGATAGGAAAATTCTTCCAGCATCTCCTCTGTGGTTCTGAAATACAGAGGTGGCTGGTGCTCAGCATCATCAAAACCCTGACCGGCAAGGAGCACCCGACGGTAAATTTCGTCTTCTGCATCTAAAAAATGCACGTCGCAAGCGGCAACAACCCGCTTGTTCAGCTTTTCACCCAAAGCCACAATGGCTCGGTTCATATCTTTTAATGCCTCATAGTCTTCCACCATGTGGTTTCGCACCATGAAGTCATTATTGCCTAAAGGCTGGATTTCCAAATAATCATAAAAAGAAGCAATCTCTTCTAAATCTTTCTCCGTTGCACCGTGAAGCATTTTGCTGTACAGTTCCCCTGCTTCGCAGGCACTGCCCACCAAAAGCCCCTCTCTGCGGTTTTCCAGCATAGCCTTAGAGATACGGGGACGTTTATAATAATAGTCAATATGGGATTCCGACACCAGCTTATACAAGTTTTTCAGACCTACCATATCTTTTACAAGGATAATTGCATGGTGGGTGTCGGTATACCGCTGGCCCATGTCTCCGGCAAGGCGGTCATTGATTTGTAAAACGTTCTCAATATCCATACCGCTTAAAAGCTCGGTAAAATGCAGGAAAATCCGGGCGGTCACCTCGGCATCGTTAATGGCTCGGTGATGGCCGGTAAAGGCAAAGCCCAAGTGTTTTGCGACCTGGTTAAGCCGATGTTTTTTAAGGGCCGTTAAAAGACGGCGGGACAGCATTAAGGTATCCATATAGCAAAAGTCAAAGGGAAGAGACTGTTCCTCTGCTTTTTTCCGTATGTACCCTACATCAAAGCCTGCATTATGAGCCACCAAAACACAGCCCCTGCAGAATTCCAGAAACGCCGGAAGCACCGTTTCTATGGATTCCGCGTCCCGAACCATATCGGGCGAAATATTGGTCAGCTCCGTAATGTGATAAGGAATCGGTACTGTGGGTTTAACAAATTCAGAAAACTTGTCCACAATTTTACTGCCGGAAATCTTAACTCCGGCAATTTCAATAATCTCGCCGTACCGTGCCGAAAGGGAGGTGGTTTCAATATCAAACACAACAAAATCCCCGGACAGGGGCACATCTTTCGGGTTATACACAAAGGCAGGGGGTGTATCCTCTAAGTATGCCTCCATACCGTAAATAATCTTAATACCGTGCTTTTCCCCGGCATCAAAAGCCTCAGGGTACGCCTGCACAACGCCGTGGTCCGTAATAGCAATGGCTTTATGCCCCCAGGCCGCTGCACGGGCTATGAGCTGAGAGGGCTTCACTATACCGTCCATAGCAGACATAGAGGTATGGGCATGGAGCTCAACACGCTTTTCCTCTGCCCCGTCAGGACGAACGGAAATGCTTGCCTTCATCATGTCACGAATGATGATGACAACCTCTTTTGCATAGGTATCATACTGTGCCGTCCCCGAAATACGGACAGCACCCAGCTTTTTCAGGTTCCCCTTTAAGGGCTCAAACTGTGCCTCTGTTAAAAAGGCTTTACAAATCATGCAGCTTTTACTGTCCGCCACATATAGCTCTAAAAGCGTCTTTTTATTCTTCAGTTCTCGGGTTTCGTTGTAGATAACCCGTCCTTCAATTATAACCTTGCCGCTGTTTTCATCAATCTCAGAAATTGCCGTCAACTCGCCGCCAAAGGCTTTTCCCAGTAACACATCGTCATCAGTCTCCGGCTTTTCTCGCTTTTGTGCCGGCAACGGTTTCGCCTTTTCCACAGCCAAAGCCGCCTCGCCGGCTTCATGCATCAGTTTTTCCCGTTGGGTTTCCACCTTTTGCAAAACCGCCTCAGGAGACGCACTTTCATTGTAGAAAGATACAGGAAGCGATGTCAGGTACACCTTAGATAGCTGCTGCTCAATGAGCTGCAAAACCCCGTTATCCGTTAAAGCCTCTTCCCCGCCGAATTGCAGGCACACAACAAACTGCCCATTTTCTAGGACGGCACGGCTATTTAAAAGAATCCCCCGTGCTGCCGGCAGTTTTTTAAAAATAACCCTTTGAATGTTTTCATAAATTAAGTCAACGGTTTCTTCTGTTAAAACCGGCTGAGTGTATGTAAAGTCTAATTTGACGTCATTTAATTGAAAATGCTCCCGGACACAGTCGGTAAATTCATCTAAAAGGGCATGACTCACCGCCGCTTCACTTTGCATGGCAATGTGAACCGTTCGTTTGTCCTTAAAAACCTGAAATCGGGTAAACTCTACGCCCGAAAGTTTTTCTGCAAGGGCTTCCCCTGCTAACGTTTCAATTAAACTAGACATAAAAACCTTCCTAAACCAAATTACAGGGCACCCATTTTGCCCAATTCTTCAAATAAGGTATCAACAATTTCCCCTTCGGGCACCCGCCGGATTATGCTGCCATCTCTAAACAAAAGGCCTTCGCCTTGAGCACCGGTAATGCCGATGTCTGCATCTCTTGCCTCGCCGGGGCCGTTTACAACGCAGCCCATAACCGCAATCTTAATCGGTTTTTTTACCTCTGAAAGCCGGGCAGAAACCCGATTGGCTATCTCAATTAAATTCACGCTGCACCGGGCACAAGTCGGGCAGGAAACCAACCTTGCTCCCTCTTGTTTCAGCTCCAGAGCCGCCAGAATTTCTTTTGCGGCACGAATTTCCTCCACCGGGTCCGCCGTCAGCGACACCCGAATGGTATCGCCAATCCCCTGGGATAAAAGAGCACCAATGCCCACGGCAGATTTTACTGTACCACCGTAAACTGTGCCTGCTTCCGTTACGCCCAAATGCAGGGGATAATCGGTTTTTTCAGCAATCAGGCGATAGGTTTCCAACATCAGGGGAACAGAAGAAGCTTTTAAGGAAACCGCAACATCATGGAAATTACAGTCCTCTAAAATACGGATATGGCTCATAGCGTCCTCAAAAAGTGCCTCCGGACAAGCTCCGCCATAGGTTTTTAAAACCTTTTGGGAAATAGAACCGGCATTCACACCGACACGAATGGGAATATGATTGGCTTTCGCTTTATCAATTACCTTTAAAACCCGTTCTTCGCTACCAATATTCCCCGGATTTAAACGAATTTTGTCGATACCGGCATCAATAGCAGAAATCGCCAGCTTATAGTCAAACTGAATATCTGCCACCAGAGGAACAGAAACCGCTTTTTTCAGCTTTTCAACCACGCCAAGGCTTGCTTCATCAATCACCGCAAGGCGAACAATGTCGCACCCCGCCTGAACCAAGGCTCGGGTCTGAGAAAGTGCCGCCTCAAAATCGCCGTTGGGCGAACACAGCATAGATTGAATGGAAACCGGGTAGTCGCTTCCGATACCTACATTTCCTACCATAATCTGTCTGGTTTTTCTACGTTCCATGA
>JAFQWH010000037.1 GCA_017407515.1 Clostridia bacterium
AAAAGTAAAGACAATATTAAAAAAAGAACTGTGGTTTCTGCCACAGTTCTTTAAAAAGTCTTACTTATCTTTTAGCAATTCTCTGTTTTTTGCGTTTCGCCTGGAGTTCTTTTAAGAATACCCAAATCGGACCTGCTAAGAAGACGGAAGAATAGGTACCGGCTAAAAGACCAACCATCAGAGGAATAGTGAACTGACGGATAGAGGTTACGCCGAAGACAAACAGCATAACAACCGGCAGCAGGGTGGTGATGGTTGTGTTAATAGAACGTCCTAAGGTTTGTTTAAGACTCATGTTAACGGTATCCGCAAAAGCAGCACGCTTGTTTTTTGCGTAGTTTTCACGAATACGGTCAAACACAACGATGGTGTTATTGATTGAGTAACCAACAATGGTTAAGATTGCCGCAATAAAGTTTGAGTTAACGGGAATCCGGAAGATAGCGTAAACAGCCAGCATAATCAAAACGTCATGCAAGAGGCAGATAACAGCAGCGATACCGGTTCTCATTTCGAAACGAATGGTAATGTAAATCAGCATCAGTAAAGCTGCAATTAAAGTAGCTTTTAACGCCTGAGATTTTAATTCATTACCAACCGTTGCGTCTACGTTGTCTACCTGCAGAACTGCTTCCGGTGCCAATTCGTACTTTTCTAAAATGGCAGCCTGCAAAGCATCACGGGTTTCGGTATCGATAGGAGTTGTTTTAATAACAACCTGTGTTCCGTCTGATTTTTGAGAAGTGGGGTTTACACCGTCAGGTGTGGCATCTTTAATGAACTGATTCAGCTCATCCAAATTTACGTCTTTGCCCATTTCAATGTACATGGTCATACCGCCGGCAAAGTCAACGTCTTGATTAAAACCGCCGTATACACCGAACATAATAGCACCAATTAAAATGATAACCAGGGAAATGGGTGCAAAAATCTTAAATTTCTCAACAATTTTAAGCATTATTGTTCCCCCTTTTCACACCGTAAAGGCTAACATTTTTAATTTTCAAGCCTGCAAGCTGACGCAGCAAGAACTTGGTGATAACGATAGCGGTAAACATGCTGACGATAGTACCGATTGCCAGAGTAATTGCAAAGCCCTGAATCGGACCGGTACCGAAAATGTATAAAACAACGGCAGCAATCAGTGTTGTTACGTTAGCGTCTAAAATAGCAATAAACGCACGGTTAAAACCGGATTCAACAGCTGTTTTAATGGTTTTACCCAGTGCCAGTTCTTCTTTCATTCTGGCGAAGATAATAACGTTTGCGTCAACCGCCATACCGACAGATAAGATGATACCTGCAATACCCGGCAGACTTAAGTTAATTCTGAACCAGCTCATGATAAAGGCAACGATGGCAATGTAAGCAACCAGAGCGATGTCTGCCATTAAGCCGGGCAGACGGTAGCAGATTGCCATGAATACCAAAATCAGTAAGATACCGATAGCTGCTGCCATTAAGCTGGTCTCCAATGCGTGTTCACCCAAAGTGGGGCCAACGCTTCTGAGCTCAACGTCTTTAATAGAGAAAGGCAGGTTACCGGAATTGATTAAGTTAGCCAGCTCCTGAGAATCGGAAGCATCTACAAAACCGCCGGAAATGACACACTCGGTAGAGTTGATGGTTTCACGAACAGTCGGTCTGCTGATTTCATTTTCGTCCAGCATAATAGAAATGTAGTTCCCACCGTTGCCGCGATTAGCTGCAGCAGCAGTAGCCTGTGCAAATTTCTGTCTGCCGCTTTCGTTTAATTTCAGTCTAACGTAGTGCTGGTCGCCGCTGACTTCGTCAATCTGACCGAAGGCAGCCGCAGCATTTGCCACGTCAGTTCCTTCTAATACTACGTTGCCGTCAGCGTCCCGGAAGGTAAGCTTTGCAGTCTGACCCAAAGTCTGAACTGCTTCTTCGGGGTTCTGGATTGCCGGAATTTCTACCCGGACTTTCTTTTCACCCTGACGGGAAACAGTAGCCTCACTGTAACCTAATGAATCAAGACGTTTTCTCAAAACGTCTTTAACAGTTTCCATTTCAGCATCTGTTGCTGTTTCTGCTTGTGCCTCATAGGTGATAACGGAACCGCCCACAAGGTCTAAGCCTTGTCTGATACCTTTGTTTTCATCCAATGCGGACGGATAACTTACGTGCCAACCGAACATTTGAATGTTAAAACCGAACAGGGCGATATACGCACCTAAGGCAATGATTAAAAGTGCGATCACAAGTTTTGTGATGCTTTTGCCCATGATTGTCTCCTCCTTTGTGAAATCACATAAAGTTATTATAATATATTTAACGATATTTCGTCAACTAAAATCTCAAATTTTATTCATTTTTTCGCAGAAAACTTTTTTTATTATATATTTTTAGAAAAAAGTCGGGAAAAAACCGTAAATAAATATTGCACTGACCTTGAAAGAATGTTATAATATAATAGAATGTCTATGTTTTTAAAAAGATAGTTTTTTGGTTGTAGAAAGGTTTGTTATGAAAGAAGAATGCACAATGTTACCGGAGGAAGCTTCCTATTACGCAGGGAGTTATGATGTTGTCATCGTAGGCGGCGGTCATGCCGGTTGCGAGGCGGCACTTGCCTGTGCCCGCTTAGGGGTTTCTACGGTTTTATTTGCTATTAACTTAGACTCCGTTGCCAATATGCCCTGTAACCCCTCTATTGGTGGTACCGCTAAGGGACACTTGGTACGGGAAATTGATGCTTTAGGCGGCGAAATGGGAAAAGCGGCAGACAGAACTTTTTTGCAGTCCCGCATCTTAAATCGCGGTAAAGGCCCTGCTGTGTATTCT
>JAFQWH010000038.1 GCA_017407515.1 Clostridia bacterium
CTTATAGCCAATGATTTCCTCAAATTCTTTTAATTGGTTCATATTCTTCCCTCTTTTACCAATCCATGAGTAAAACCCAGAGGCATCTGAGGCTTAATCATGAATTGAAATGTTGAAAAACCCCGCTAAAAAGCGGGGTTTTTAGCCATGCTTATGCGTTTGCTTTAATATAGTCCAAAATATCGCCAACAGTTTTAATACCGTCAGCCTCACCGTCAGCAATTTCCATATCAAATTCCTCTTCCATAGCCATAATCAGCTCAACAACGTCCAAAGAATCAGCGCCCAAATCGTCAACCAGAGCAGTTTCCTTGGTAATGGAAGATGCGTCTACACCTAACTGTTCAGAAATGATTTTGACAATTTTTTCAAATTCCATATATGTACCTCCGTCATACTTTTTATATTTTATTGAATGTGATTCAAATAAAACCTATTTATTCTTCCTCTTCGCACTCTGTTGCCGCCACTGCAAGGGTTGCCCGGATTTTATCATTAACGCCGGTTTTTAAGTACTCACTTGCGGCACAGACAGCATTGCAGAATGCCTTGGCATCAGAGCTGCCGTGAGCCTTAAAGACAACGCCGTTGAGACCCAAAAGAGGCACGCCACCGTACTCAGAGTAGTCCATTTTGGCTTTTACGGTTTTTAAGCCCGGTTTTAAAACCGCTGCGGCAAGCTTGGTGGAAAGGTTCTTGTAGAACACACCTTTTAACATTTTAAACAAGGCACCAGCTGTACCTTCAATGAGCTTGATGACCACGTTGCCGGTAAAACCGTCACAAACAATCACATCAGCCATACCGTAGGGGACATCTCTGGGCTCAATGTTTCCAATGAAGTTTAGCTCTTCTTCTTTCAGCAGTGCGTGAGTTTCCTTAGTCAGGCTGTTGCCCTTTTCCTCCTCGGCACCGATATTCAAAAGAGCCACACGGGGCTTTTCAATCTGCAATACCTGCTGAGCGTAAATGGCACCCATATGGGCAAACTGCACCAGGTGCTGAGGACGGCAATCTGCATTGGCACCCACGTCTAAGATGACGCAGGGGTTTGTCACCGTGGGCATAACAGCAGTCAGCGCAGGGCGCATAATGCCTTTCATTCTGCCCACATAGCGAAACGCTCCCGCAAGATAGGAACCGGTATTACCGGCGGAAACAACGGCATCTGCCTCACCGTTTTTCACCATATTCAGAGAAACAACCAAAGAGGAATCTTTTTTCTTGCGAATGGATTCTACCGGAGGTTCCCCCGTCTGAATCACTTCGCTGGCGTGCCGGATGGAAATTTTACCTGCCCGTACATCCTCTTTTTCTAACAATATTTTAAGCTTTGCTTCGTCGCCAACTAAAATAATTTCGTCAGAAAGTGTTTTTGCGGCGCTCACGGCACCCTTTACAATTTCTTCCGGTGCGTTATCGCCGCCGAAAGCATCTACTGCAATTCTCAATCTATACACCTACTAACATATACTTATATAGAAAAATTATATAATAAATCCGGGAGAAATTCAAGACATTTTGTGAAAAAACTGATAAATATTTTCGCAGGTTTTCCTTGAAATGCCGGAAACTGCGGAAAGCTCTTCCACAGAAGCCGACTTGATAGCTGTCATAGTTTTAAAATGCCGTAAAAGCTTCTTTCTGGTTTCCGCTCCCACTCCTTCAATTTCTTCCAAAACCGAACCGATGACCTGCTTTTTCCGCAGGGATTTGTGGTAGGTAATAGCAAAGCGGTGAACCTCCTCCTGCATACCGGCAAGTAAGCGGAAGGATTCCGAGGTTTTTAAAAAGCCAATTTCTTCCCCTTTGTCATTGATGAGCCCTCTTGTTCTGTGGCGGTCGTCCTTGACCATACCAAAAAGCGGGATGTCAAAATCCAAAAGCTCAAGCAGCTCCCGAATTGCCGCCACCTGTCCTTTGCCGCCGTCTAACAAAATTGCATCCGGCAAGGGCAAAAACTTGGGTTTATCCAGGCTACATGCTTCAATTTGTTCCTGTTCCTCTTTGGCATGACTCAGCCGGCGGAACAAAACTTCTTGTAAAGAGGCAAGGTCATCTCCGCCCTCTGCCACCTTAATCTGAAAGCGCCGGTACTGACTTTTTGCCGGCTTTCCGTCGACAAAAACAATCATAGAGCCAACAGGGTCAGAGCCTGCTGTATGGGAAATATCGTAGGATTCCAGCCGTTTCGGCAGCACAGCAAGTC
>JAFQWH010000039.1 GCA_017407515.1 Clostridia bacterium
ACATCTAAATTTTCTCCGTTAATTCTTACCACTCAAATCACCTCCAAAAATCAAACAAAAAAGGAGCTACCGATTTGGTAACTCCTAAGATTACTTAAGTATTCCTAAAACGTTTGTTCAGGCATCCCTACGTTGGCATTATCCAAATCAGGTTCTCGGTCGAAAGTTATACCTTCCTCTCAGCCTGTAACACAAGCTCCCGTTTCTTATTCTGTTTTGTATATTATATCACTTTATAATAAAGATTACAATACGTTTTATAAATTTTAACTATTTTAATAAAAATTTGAGAGTTCTTTTGATTTCTCGGTTCAGGTTTTCTTTGTTTTATGTTATACATAAATAGAATTAAGCGAGTCGTAGTCCTTCTACCCCTGCCAATACATGAGTTAATCCGTTAGGGTTGACTCTTGTTTTTTTATTAGAGAGGACTCATATTCTCAGGGGGGAGTGCGTTAAAAAATCCCGCTATACGACGGGAATTTTCATTATTTATATTACTTCCCCACATCAATTCCCATGTCTGTACTGCCAATATAGACATCTCTGTTTCCGTCGATCGTATGATACTTAATAATTGCATAACCGGGATACTTATAGATTTGACTACCGCCGTCTCTGTAAATCAGTTCGTCAATCCTACCATTACTAACGTCCTGATTGGCTTTTGCGATAATGGCATTTAAGGTTATTCTTCCCTGCTCTAATGCCGTTTCCAGAGGCATTGTATAACCCTGGATCGTAACGGAAACATTTTCTACACCATAGTAATACAAGCCTGCATTACCATAAATCCACTCCGCTCCGGAGCTGTCATCGGGATCCGGTTTTTTAGCAATCTCCCGCGTAGTTTTTTCTTTCGACGGCATGACAAATAAAAGAAACTCACGAAAACCCTCTGTTGAAATATCGTCAGACTGTATCAGCATCATATCGTCAGCAATTTGTTCCGGATTTCCCTGAAAATATATAACAACCTTACGGCCAATACCGTATAAGTAATCATAATGGTCAGCACCATACGCCACTTTGACTTTTTTATTTCCAAACAGTACGGAACTTTCCTCTGCCGGCTCCACAATCATATACGTCGTAGTTTCTTCTAAAACCGTAGCTAAAAAACTATTTTTCTGATTATCCGCAAAATCTATCGTAAAACAAACCTGATATATTTTCTTATCAAAATCACCGGTTTTACGAAAATCCATAACTTCCTTGCTCAGCCGGTAAGAACCGGGAGGTAACGCACCGTATAACCACTCCCACTCTACCTCTAATTCTGTGGTAGACTCTTTATGTATCTCATAAGCAATAGCACGCCAGGCATAATCAATCAGCGGATTTGTCTCAAGTTCTTGCCAGTCATCTCCAACTTTTTTCTCTAACAAAAACCACTCTCCGGTTTGCAGCTGTCCACCGGCATTGCCGCCGGTCTGGCGAAATGTAAGCGTTAAACCCTCTGGCGTAACATTTGTAACGGACAAATAAAGCCCCCACGAATCCTCTTCCTCAGGGTTATTTTGGAGCGGAGTCTGTCTTCCGCACCCGGTTAAAAACAAACAAATAATAATTCCCAACACAAGAAACTTTTTCCACATAAACCATACCTCCTTTTACAAGTTAGACGCATAAACCCAGGAAAAAGTTTCCTAAATAGTAAAAAGACAGAACTCTATAAGTTCTGTCTTTTTATTTACGGCAACATTCTGTAAGGCGTCACACGGTAGGCATCGTTACAACGAATAAACGCTTCGGCATATTTCACGCCGCACTGCATACCGCGGTATTGCGAGGTAATCACCATATCTTCTATAAAGGTATCGTCCACCGAAAAGCCGGCATAGTTATCCGCCATCCACTGCTTCTGACTTTCGTGGCACAAAACCATCTGCTTCTTCGTTTCAAAATGGTCTGTAATATCCACGTAGTCCGTGGGAATAAATCCTAATCCCTTTTCCGTTTCAAAATAGTAAATAACGGGCATTTTAGGGCAAGGAGGCTCCTCCGTTTCAATCTTGGCGATAGGAAGCATAACCTCTATATCGTTAATGATTTTACTGGTCAGCTCATGGTCAGGGTTATAATCATGAGGATTGTGAGTTAAAATAACGTCCGGCTGGCAATGACGAACCATGTTAATAAACTTAATCCGTGCGTTTACGTCTTCATAAAACAGCTCATCGTCAAAATCCAGACAGATATACTCTGCTCCCACAAGTGATGCCGCCTTAGCCGCTTCCTTTTTACGGATTGCGGCTATTTCGTCCTTGGGAAGTGTTGCAGAACCAATGTTCCCGTTAGTCGCTGTACAACAAAAGATTTTATCGCCCCGGGCGGCACATTTTGCCAGCGTTCCGCCGCAAAAGATTTCAATATCGTCAGGGTGAGCCCCAACTGCTAAAATATTCATAATTTACTCTCCTGTTAGAATTCTAAAATAACAAAGCCTGCCGCCGGAATGGTTGCACAATAGGTTGTGTCGTTAACTTTCACAAGCTGGCAATCGCCAAGTTCTTCTTTGATAACCTTTACAGTCGCTGCCTCTTTAAAGGTAATCGTCACTTTTTTATCGACAGTTCTGTCAACCGTATCACCATGCTCTAAGCTGCGTTCGTTACCCTCATTGTTAAAGATGGAAACAAACCGTTTGCCTTTGTCATTTTCAGATACCACCCAGCAAAGGCTGTCAACATAGCAAGGCATGGTTTCCCGAATCAGCTCCGTGACAGTAGCACCCAGTTTATCAAGATTGCCGCTTTCTAAGATTTTCAGACCGCTGCCTTTCTTGGCTTTTGCAAAGTCACCGTCTTTTGTGGCGTCAATTAAATATTCATACTGTTTTAAAATGCTGTCGGCTTCGTCTTCATAGATAATATCAAAAACATTACCGAAAGCCGCGTTGGTAATAACATGACCCTCATTACCGGAAATGCCTGCTTCGTCACGAACATAAAACAGCTTTAAAACATCTTCAACATGGCCAAAGTATGCCTTTTCATCGGCTGAAAGAGGGCTGTTCATATACTGGTCTCTGTGCAGACCTACCTTGTACTCATCAAAAACCTGAGGAATTTCAATACAGCTGTATTTCTTGGGCAGAACAATGGCAAACGGTACAACTGCCTTCATGTTGCCCAGCTCCTGCGTTGTATCAATAAACTCTTTCTTAACCCTGCCGTAAGCCGAAAGGGCGTAATCCTCAAAGTCTAAGTAGCAGCACTTTAAGCCCCATTCTTCGGACATATAGTCAGCACCGCTCATGTAAGATAAATAGAAGATACGCTTTTGCAGCAGTCTTGAACTGCCGCCGTTTTCGCCGTGGGTGGTAAAGTCATCACCAAATAAATCCTGGGTTAAATACCAGTCGTTAATGGGGCTGGGGTTTAAGCACGGCATGGTGTAGCCAACACCGGGTACTTCACGCCAGGTTTCATAGTATGTACCCCAGGTCATACCCTTCTTCGCCGCAGCACCACGGGCTGTGGCAACGGAAATACTCATCAAGGGAATCTGGTCACCAACCTCGGGCATAAAGGTTTTCATGCCGAGGTCTGCTTGTAACTTAGTAGCAAGATAGTAGCTGTCACAGGGAATGATTGCGTTATTGGTCAGTCGCAGGTTTTTATTAAACAGTTCAATCATTTCCCGGACATATTCCTGCCAGGTTTCGGCATAGGTCATTTTCGCGTACTCTTCCGGTGTGCCCTGGCTAAAGCCGGGAAGCGGTGTGCCGTCCGGCAATTTTGCCATTTTGCTCATCAGTTTTTCTCTGACCTCTTTGGGGTCGTAAGGACCGCCATGCCCAAAAACCCGAAACAGCTTCGCCCACTCTGCCTGACGGCGGTTTGAGCCGCTTTCATGAAGCTGAAAGCCTAAGAACCAATCCCCCAGCAGCTTGCGATATTCATCAATTAAGGCAAAATCAAAGTCATATTCATGATACGTCGTACCGCCAGCAATTCTGTCTACATAGAAAGGCATGCCGGTTTCTTTAATCATATTATAAAACTTGCCGTCTTTTTTAGCTGCTACATTAAATTTAACCTCATCGGGAATGGGAAAATCGTGCTGAATTTTAAAACCGCTGTCTTTATTCAGCAAACCGTTTTTATAAAGGCCCTCGTTTGCCCGTTCATCATATACATGAAAGAATTTCATTGATTTTGCCTCCTGCTACTAAGCTATAAATGGTTTATGTTTAAAGGAATATACATACAATTTGACAGGCATTGTGGAATTATTGCGTCC
>JAFQWH010000040.1 GCA_017407515.1 Clostridia bacterium
AAAAAATGCCCCACAAACAGAGAGTCCGTCGAAAAACTGTTGGACGAGATTGCAGCTGTTTGCCGGGAACTGGCAGAGGTTTACCCATACGAGAAAATTGGTGTGGGTGTGCCGGGGGTTGTAAAAAACGGCCTTTTAACGACGAATAATCTGCCTTTTAAAGATACACCGATTGCAGAGGAACTGGAAAAACGGACCGGTTTTTCTGTTGCGGTGGATAATGACGCTAACTGTGCGGCTCTGGGTGAGGTTTTATATGGCAGCGGCAAGAACTATGACAATGCGGTGCTGGTTACCTTGGGAACGGGTATTGGCGGCGGCGTAATTGTTGACAGAAAAATTCTCCGCGGCAGAGGCGGTGCCGGTGAACTGGGGCATCTTGTTATTGAAGCAAATGACGGGCTACCCTGTACCTGCGGTCAGCGGGGTTGCTGGGAGCAATACGGTTCTGTCGGTGCTTTTACAAGACAGGCAACCAAGGCGGCAGAGGAAAACCCCGAAAGCTTTTTAGCAGAACTGTACAGACGTGAAGGCTGTTTAAACGGAAAACTGATTTTTGAAGCCTTGGAAAAGAAGTGTCCGGTTGCAGAAGCAGTGTTTGATACATACCTGGATTGGCTTTCTGTTGGTCTTTTTAGTCTTCAAATGATTTTTGACCCGGAGGTTATTTTGCTTGCCGGCGGTATTACCAAAGTAGGAGATGCATTTCTTACGCCTCTTTTAGATAAGCTAAACGGAGCCGTTCCTGTTGCAATTGCAACCCTGCAGGATGATGCCGGTGTTTTCGGTGCGGCAAGTTTATAAAGAAACAGAGGAAATATTATGATTTATAAAAATGCCAAAGTTAACGGAGAACTGGTTGACATTGAAACAGAAAACGGAACCATTGTTTCAGTCGGCAAGCTTTCCGGTAGTGGAATTGACATGATGGGGCATAAGGTATACCCCGGTCTGTTTGATATTCATGCTCACGGGTGCGTGGGCTGTGACACCATGGACGGAGACCACCTTGCCAAAATGTCTGCCTATCTTGCCAAAAACGGCACAACCTCCTGGCTTCCCACGACTATGACCGTGGCGATGGAAGACATTGAAAAAGTTGTGAGTGACACTGCCTTTACAGGTGTAGGTGCCAATGTTGTCGGCTTTCATGCCGAGGGACCCTATGTGAGCCAAAAATATAAAGGGGCTCAGAATGAAAAATTTATCCGCAATCCTAATTTTGCGGAATTTTCTAAACTTAAAAACATTAAGATGGTAACCCTGGCACCGGAAAAACCCGGGGCTATGGAGTTTATTAAAAGCTGTGACTGCGTTGTGTCCTTAGGGCATACGGACGCAAGCTACGATTGTGCGAAGGAAGCTATTTTAAGCGGTGCGGCCTGCATTACCCATACTTTTAACGCTATGGCACCTCTGCATCACAGAGAGCCGGGGGCAATCGGTGCAGCGATAGACACCGGAATTTATGTTCAGGTGATTGCCGATGGGGTACATATGCACCCTGCTATGGTGCGTATGCTCTATAAGCTGTTTGGCCCGGAACGTATGATTTTAATCAGTGACTCCATGTGTGCCACCGGCCTTTCTGACGGAGAGTATATGTTCGGCGGTCAACCCATTACCGTTACAGATTCCGTTGCAAGAACGAAAGAGGGAGCTATTGCCGGCAGTACATCAACCCTTTTTACCTGCGTTAAAAAAGCCATAGAATTTGGCATTCCCGAGGAAGACGCGTTTCGTATGGCGTCTTTAACACCGGCAACGCTTATGGGAGAAAAGAAAGGCAAAATTGCGGTGGGGTATGATGCTGAATTTATTGCAGTTGATGAGAATTTAGAGCTTACCATGTGTGTTGTAGGCGGGGAAAAGATATAATATCATACAACAACAAAGAGACTGTAACAAAATGAAGTCATTTTGCTACAGCCTCTTTTTGCTGTGTCTAAAAACAGAGAGCGAATTTACATATTATTATTTTTATACTCTTTTGGCGATACGCCCATTATTTTTTTGAAATTGCGATAAAAGGTTGAAAAATCGGTATATCCACAGAGCCCGTAAATGGCGGTTATTTTGTACCCGTCCTTTATGTACTCTGTGGCTTTTTTAATTCGGCAGAGGTTCAGGTAGCTGTTAAACGAATGTCCGGTCAGTTTATAAAAAAGCGAACAAAAGCTGTTTTTGGACATAGCGGAACGCTTGGAAATATCGTCGAGTGTTATGTGGTCTGTAAAATTATTTTCGATGTATTCAATACAATGCAGAACGAACTCTTTACTATTATCAAAATATTCAGGCAATGTATTTTTCTCAAAATAGTTGCGGGCGAGCTCTGCCACCAGCAAAACTGCATAAGAATGAATGATTTCGTTACGGCAGAATTTTTTACAGCAGAACTCATTCAACATTCTTTCCATAATGGACTCAATATGGAATATGTCATCTGAGTCAATAGAAACCTTAGGAAGAATATTCTTTTTTGTCAGCAGACTGCGAAGAAAGAGCGTGACCAACTTGTTGTTTGGATTCCCTTCCCCTAAGAACTCGGGCATAAAAGAAAAGGAATAAAACACGGTGCTTGGTTCAGGCAATATGTAGTGCATAACGCCGGGCGGAATGATGAACATATCGCTTTGACGTAGCTTAGAGGACTTATTCCCGATAAAATGCGTAAGACAGCCTTTTGCAATGTAGTAAATCTGAAAATACTCGTGGGTATGAGGTTTCTTAGCTTCGTACGCTTTTTCTACCTTTTGAATATGAAAGTTTTCTGCGGCGTTATTATAATATGAGAGAACAAAGTTCTTTACATTCATCTTGCTTTCACCTCAAAAGTATTGTATCACAATTATATACAAAATGCAATGTAAATAGTATAAAATGCAATGTTGATGCAATTTCACTATGATACAATACATGTAAAAGGGAGTGAAAATATGAAAATTGTTGCATTAAACGGACTTTTAGGCTACGGTTACAGCGAAGAAGCGTTACAGCAAGCCTTTTCCGAAAAGGTAGATTATCTCGGTGTTGATGCCGGTTCAACAGACCCGGGACCCTATTATTTAGGAAGCGGAAAATCCTTTACTGACCGGGGTGCCGTAAAAAGGGATTTACTATTAGCCTTGCCGAAAGCATTAGAGCATAAAGCACCTTTTATTATTGGTACGGCTGGAGGAGCCGGGAGCCAAGAACACGTTGCCTGGCTTAAGGAAATACTGCTCGAGATAGCAAGAGAACAAAAGCTGAGTTTTAAACTTGGTACGGTTTTGAGCGATGTATCGACAGAATATGTGCTTACTAAATTTGATAGCGGTAACATCATTGATATGAGTAGCGAATTTCCGGCAAGCAGACAGTCGATAGAAGAAAGCAGCCGTATTGTCAGCCAAATTGGAATTGCACCCATTATTGAGCTGCTTAAGAAAAAGGTTGATGTCATTCTTTGTGGTCGTGCTTGTGATACGGCAATTTATGCGGCTCCTTGCATTTATGAAGGATATAGCGAGGGCCTTGCATTTCACATGGCAAAAATTATGGAGTGTGGTGCTATGTGCTCAGAGCCCGTTGCGGCGGCAGATGTAATGCAGGCGTATATGTACGATGCGTATTTTGAACTGCGGCCTGCCAATCCGTTAAGACGCTGTACGGTAGACAGAGTTGCGGCCCATACGCTTTATGAACAGTCAAACCCTTATTTAATTTTTGAACCTGATGGTGTTTGTGATTTGACAAATTCTAAATTTGAACAGGTTGATGAGCGTACAGTAAGAGTTACAGGCTCAGAATTTAAAGAAGCAGAAGAAAAGACCTTAAAGCTTGAAGGGGTTAAATGCTCCGGTTTCAGAACCATTTGTCCTGCTACAATCTTTGACCCGGACACTATAAAAAACATTGATACAATCACAAAAACCGTAACGGATTTTGTAAAAGAAAACACAAAAAATACGCTCCCTGAGGACAGCTATTCCGTTAACTTTAAGATAAGCGGCGGAGCAGAAAGCTCTATGGGAATTATCATGGATATTGTGGGCAAAACACAGGAAATTGCAGATACGGTTTGTGCACTTGTAAGAAGCCGTATGCTTCATTGCGATTACGAGGGCAGAAAATCGACGGCAGGCAATCTGGCCTTCCCCTTTTCCCCGTCTGATATTCACGTTGGACCGGTTTATGAATTTTCCGTTTTCCATCTTGCAAAGGTAGATTCGCTTTTAGAAACGGCAAAGATAACGGTTGAGGAGGTCTTTTAATGAAAAAACTGATTGATTATACAAAGATTTTAAGAAGTAAAAATGCAGGACCTCTTTTTATCACTTTTGATTTGATTTTCAGGTCAAAAGAAGATATGGACTATGTTGAAAAAAGGCTCTTTAAAAAAGATATTGCAAAAGCCTACGATGTAGAAGAAGAAAAGATTGACATTATTTCCTATGGCGTTGTAAACTCTATCAAAATAACTTTTCCCAGAAAAAACATAAGCGGAAGCTTAGCGGATAACGATATTTACGGCTGTCAGCAACATATGCCGCTTGCAAACATTGAGCTATAAGCAAAAACAATGATAAGTTATGGGGGAACATACGATGAAAATACTTTTGGCCCAATTCGGAAATGAAACAAATAGCTTTGCGATTGGAAAAACCACCTTTGAAACGTTAGTCCCGAAAGGTTGGGTTAAAGCTGAAGATGTTATAAGCCAGTTTAAGGGAACTGCAACCTATTTAGGCGGAGCGTTAAGAGCTATTGAAGAGGAGGGAGCAGAACCGCTTCCTGTTGATTTGGCAACGCGTGGGGGTAATTTTGGAGCAGGCCCGGTTATGGCAAAAGAGTGTGCCTCTTATGTTATGGACCACATAACAAATGATGTCAAAAAACACATGGGAGATTTTGCAGGTGTGTTTTTCGCAGTTCACGGAGGAGGCTGTTCGGAAATCGACCTGGATTTAGAGCGTTATAGCTTTAAAAGAATGAGAGACGTTATCGGTGATCTTCCTATGGTATCATCATTAGATGCTCATGCTAATTTGAGTCATGATATGGTTACCCTGTCTGATGGGCTTTACGGGATAAAGACGATTCCCCATGTTGACTGCGAAGAAGCAGGGTACAGGGCAGCCAAAACCTTGATTCGTCATATCCGGGGAGAATTAAACCCCAAGATGTGTTTAAAAAGACTACCGCTGCTCATTCCGGCGACAACAGGACGAACCGTGAGCGGACCGGGCAAAGAAATTATGGAATTTGCTGCCGAGTGCGTCAAGAAGTATAATCTTATAGACGCTACGTTCTTTTTTGGATTTTCTGCAGCGGATTGCCCGTGTTCTTCTTGCTCTGTGCTTGTGGTTGCAGACGGCTATGTTCCGACAAAAGAGGCAGAAGAAATTGCTGACTTTGCTTGGCAAAGACGATACGACTTTTCGGAGCCTTCGTTGTCTGTTGAAGAAGCTATGGACGTTGCTCTTTCAAAGGTAAAAGACGGATATGTAGTCATCAATGAAGCTTCCGATAACCCGGGAGGCGGGGCTACGGGAGACGGGACACATTTACTTCGGGAAATGATTAAAAGAAACATTAAAGGGACTATTATGGGTCCGTTAACTGATGGTGCTGCTGTAAAATATTTGTTTGATAATCACAAGGTTGGAGATGTGGTTGATATTGAGATTGGTGGCAAGCTGGATCCGGTTAACGGAGGCCCCGTGAGACTTGAACACGCAGAAATCATAAATTTTTCAAACGGAAAACTTATTTCTGCAGCACCAATCAATTTCGGTGCTCCCATGGATTATGGAAATACAGTAAGACTCAGGCAAGAAAACGTTGAAGTTATTATTGTGACAGACAGATTCCAAACCTACGATGACCGCCCCTTTATTATGACGGGATGCGACATGTCGCAGTATAAGATAATTGGTCTGAAATCCATGAATCATTTTCGAGGATATTTCGGGAGCCGAGCCGATGCCATTGTTACGGCAGACCCGCCGGGACAGTGCCCCATCAATTTAAAACTATACCAGTACAAAAACATAGAACGTCCGATACTTCCGCTGGAAGAAGTACATTCTATTTGAAAGTAATAAAACTACTTGGAGGTAGAAATGATTAAAACCGAAGTTTACGAACAAGCTCTTTTTGAAACCATTAAACGGGGAGCAACAGGAATATCTCCTGATGTAAAAGATGCTTTTATAAGAGCGATTGAGAAAGAGAGCCATGCTGACGCTAAAAAAGGTCTTCAGGCAACTCTTAAGAGCATGGAGATGTCAAAGACAAGAGAGAATCCACTTTGCGTTGACACCGGTTGGCCGATTTTTTATTTTAAGGTCGGCAACAATTGTGAGCTGGAGGGCGGTTTTGTTGAACTTGAAAATGCGGCACGAAGAGCCGTTGCAAGAGCTACGGAGCTTGGCTATTTAAGAGCAACGATGAAACACCCGTTAACAGGGTATGACCCGGGAAACAACATTGGCATGAACATTCCGGATTTTACATATCAGTTTGTAGACGGTGATGCAATTGAAATGTCTTATGCGGCAAAAGGCGGTGGCAGCGAGTGCTTTGGCGGCACTAGACACAGAATTGTTGCTTTCGCAGATGGTATAAAGGGAATTGAAAAATTTGTTATAGACAGCTTTGTTCAATCAGCCCGTGCCGGGGCGGTTTGTCCGCCGTCTGTTCTGGGTATCGGTATCGGCGGAACAGCGAACGTTGCTGCCAATTTAGCAAAAGAGGCAGCCTGCTTAAGAACCGTTGGCTCAAAGCACCCTGACCCGATGTTTGCCAAAATTGAAGAAGACTTGTACGAAGCGATTAACAGCCTGGGCATCGGTATTTTAGGTGCCGGCGGTGATACCTCGGTGCTTGCGGTTAATGTAGAATATGCCTACACCCATATAGCAGGTATCGCTTGTGCAACCAGTACGAACTGCATGGTGGCAAGAAGAGCGTCTACAAGAATTGATGCAAGCGGAGCCGTTACAAAAATGACAAGTCCCAACTGGTTTGGTGACAGATAGGAGGAGAGTATTATGGCAGAATATCATTTGCAGGGGCCTCTTACTGATGAAGATGTTGTAAAACTTAAAATAGGAGACACGGTTTACATCAGTGGAGAATGTTTTACCTGTCGTTCAAGGCTGCAAAAATACATTTTTGACGAAAACAATGTTTTACCCTTTGATACAAAAGACAGAAACATTTTAATTCATAACGGGCCTATTGTGATTAAAGAAAATGGAAAGTGGAAGCTTGTCTCCTTTATGCCCACTTCAAGCATTCGTTTTGAAAAATGGGGTGCAAAAAGCGTTTCGGAATGGAATCTGAAAATGATTGTCGGGAAAACCACTATGGGTGCAGAAACCGCTAAAATGATGAAGGAAAAGAAGTGTGTTCATGTTTCGCCCCGTTCTGTAAGCCCTAATCTCTGGATTGACTCCATTGAGGTGGAGGATGTATATCTTTACGATGAACTCGGCAGAATTGAAGCGGCTTGGTTTTTCAAACTAAGCGATATAGGGCCGTTTATTGTAGATATTGATTGTGAGGGCAACAACTATTTTGATCAGCTTGACGGTAAAATTGAGGAAAGAAAGCAAGCTGCACTCAAAGAGCTTGGTATTGATGAGTCTTTCGAATTTACAAAGCTTTATTAAAAAATGGTTTTTATCAGGCATGGCTTTGTTGCCATGATGGTATATAAGAATTAAAAGATGCAATTTAAACTTGTGTATCTTCTTCTAAAACCGGAATTTTGCACATATAGATAAACTATGAAGCAAAAATCCGGGAGGGAGAATTTTGAAGGATTATATAGCAGGACGTGCAATTTTACTTGCCGAATATATAATCGAAAACAAAGCAACTGTCAGAGGTGCTGCCAAACAGTTTAACATCTCAAAATCTACCGTACATAAAGATATAACCGAAAGGCTTTGCGGCATCAATCCGTCGCTTGCAAAGGAAGCCAAGCAGGTTTTGGAGGCAAACAAAGCAGAACGGCATATTCGGGGCGGACTTGCAACAAAGAAAAAATATGAAAGCCGGAGAAGTTGTCTTTCGTAGCAGTTATATTACGTTTTTATGACAACATAAAAAGCAGTTGAAATTTTACTGAAAAAGCGGTATAATAAACATAACAATATGTTTATTATACCGTTTTTTATTAAATGGCGTAATAAGAGAATGTATATTTACAAAAGGAGGAATTCTCATGCTTAAAAAAGCGATATCCCTCATTCTTAGCGTACTGATGCTTTTGTCAGTAACCGGCGTTTTTGCAGCTGGCTTTTCCGATGTAACCTCAAGTTACAGTTGGGCAGAAGAAGCCATTACGACACTGGCAGACAATCAGGTGATTAACGGTTATCCTGATGGTACCTTTAAACCCGGAAAAGATATTACCAAAGAAGAAGCTATTGCTCTCTTTGCAAGAATCTTAGGTTCAACAGAGCCGATGAACAGCTCAATTGTTTCTTTATCGAATGTTCTGTATGAAGATGAACTGGCAGCATACGATACATATGCGGCTGAATCAGCGGCATACCTCATGTATAAAAACGTATTATCTGAGGCAGACCTTTCGGTGTATCTGTCCTCAGCTCACAAGGGTGAGTCCTTAAAGCGTTATGAAGCAGCTACACTGATT
Source organism: Clostridia bacterium (assembly GCA_017407515.1). GTDB lineage: Bacteria > Bacillota > Clostridia > UBA1381 > UBA9506 > UMGS755. The sequence goes on from JAFQWH010000040.1 coordinate 8,654, forward strand.
GCAAAGTGTTTAGGCGGCGATGTTTGGCTGAAGAACAACCCTAACGTAACCCTGTCTTATAGTGATGCAAGCAGCGTTCCTGCTGCAGCAAGAGGCTATGTATACTTTGCGTCAGAAGCACAGATTATTCAGGGTATGGATGGCAACAAGTTTGTGCCCATGGGCAACGTAACCCGTGCACAGATTGCAACCATGCTGTACAGAATGTTCAGCCGTCTGAACTATACCTATACAAAGGGAACAATTTCTCAGATTAGTACAGCAAACAACATTATCTCTATAAAGACAACCGGTGGAGAAGTTGAAAGCTATAAGATTGACAGTAACGTTGCCATTATGTTAGACGGTTCTCAGTCTCAGCTTGCAAACCTGCCCGTTGGCCAGGAAGTTATTATTACTTTCTCTAACAACGGCTTATATTCTTTAGACGTTATTCAGCTTGCAGTTGATGATTCCTTCGAGGCTATTTACAAAGGTAAAACAACTGACTCAGCCGGCACAACCGTTAAAGTAACTAATTTAGAAACCAATGCAGTTCTTTCTTATAAGCTGGCAAGCGATGCGGTTATTACTTATAACGACCGTAGTGCAAGCATAGATAGTATTGCCGCTAACGATTACGTGAGAGTTTCAATTCAGGGCGGTAAGATTACCTTACTGGAAGCAGAATCAAGAAAGAGCGAGCTGACAAAGGCGACTGTTGCAGCTATTAACTTTAGTCCTGATGTTATGATTACACTGCGTTTATCTGATGGTTCCTTGGAAGATTATGCAGTACAATCCGGAGCCACCATTCGCAGAAACGGTGCAGTTACTACTTACTCTGATTTAATGGTTGGTGACACGGTAGATGTTACCTTGGAATACGGTGAAATTAGTGCCGTTATTGCCGTTGGTGTAGATAAGACCGTTAACGGCATAATTGAGGAAATTACTATTTCCAAAACTTCCTCTTCCTTAAAAGTAAATATTAACGGCACAATTCATACCTATGCAGTTAGCCGTGACGTTACAGTTAAATTGGATAACGCTGCAGCAACTATGTATGACCTGCGTTTAGGTTACCAGGTTGAACTGGAAACTTCCAGTGCAACCATTACGGAAATTAACGTCAAATCTGTTGCAGCAGCACTTCAGATTACCGGTAAGATTACATTGGTAAATACAACATATAATATGATTTCCGTAAGCCATGTTAACGCCTTTGGTGATACTGTTGAAACTCAGGTATTTGTAAAAGGTTCCGCTAAAATTTTAGACAGTAACGACGGCAAGATGAAATACCTCAGAAATCTTGAGGTTGGTCAGAATGTTACCGTTGCCGGCTCCGAAAACGTAGGCGTTTTTGAAGCAACATCTATTATGATTCTGGCAAACGACCAGTAAAAATAACAATTAAAGTTTTATAAGGCTGTGACACAATGCATTTATTTTGTCACAGCCTTTTTTATATGAAAATACATATAATCTGTTTGAAATTCTGAAAAAGATTTCACGAAACGTGTTGAAACGTTGAAAAATAGGGATAAATGTCGATGAAAACGAAATTTGTATTGACAAAAATTTCATTTTTGTGTATAATTTAAATGTAAAAACCGTCAATTGCAAAGAACGGTGAAGGGAATAGTTTAGAAAAATTTGAAATAACGGTAAATGGTGTTGTATAAAAATCAAGAATGCACAGTATATGTGCTTACCCCCCCCTCACAGAGGTTGTTAAACATTTTGTTATAACAGCCTCTTTTTTTGCCCTTTTTACCTTGCATTGTACGTATATTTGTGTTACAATATAAAAGTATATTTATGCAAAAGAGCTGATAGGAGACAAAATATGATTATTTATCCGGCAATAGATTTACGGGGTGGTAAATGCGTACGTTTGCTGCAGGGTGATTATGACCAGACAACGGTCTATTCCGATTCCCCGGTTGAAATGGCAAAAAAGTGGGAGAGCTGCGGTGCAAAATGGCTCCACGTTGTGGACTTAGACGGTGCCAGACAGGAAGCCAGCAATCGTGCGGTTATCTGTGAAATTGCCAAAGCTTTATCTATTCCGGTTCAAACCGGCGGCGGTATCAGAACTATGGCCGATATTGAAGAATTGTTAAAGGGTGGTCTCAGCCGCGTTATTTTAGGAACGGTTGCCGTTCAAAACCCGGATTTTGTGGCAGAAGCTGTTGCAAAATATGGCGATAAAATTGCCGTAGGGATTGACGCAAAGGACGGCTATGCCGCCATCTCCGGCTGGGAAGAGGTCAGCCGATGGAAAGCCGTTGATTTGGCTCTTACCATGAAAGAAAAAGGCGTTAAACATATTATTTATACAGATATAGCAACAGACGGTATGCTAAAAGGCCCAAACCTTGCAGCCATGACAGAAATGGCAAAGGCGTTTGGTCCCGGGGTTATTGCTTCCGGCGGCGTTGGTAAAACCTCTGACCTTGTGTCTCTTACGAAAACCGGTGTCAGCGGAGCTATTGTCGGCAAAGCTATTTATACCGGTAGTGTTGACCTAACAGAAGCACTCTCTGTGATTGGCGGTGATGACGTGTGCTGACAAAACGAATTATTCCTTGTTTAGATGTCCACCGCGGCAGAGTTGTTAAAGGCGTTAACTTTGTGAATTTAAAGGATGCTGGAGACCCGGTACAGATTGCAAAGGCTTATGATGAAGCCGGAGCAGACGAGCTTGTGTTTTTAGATATTACCGCTTCTTCTGATGCACGAAGCATTATTGTTAACCTGGTTGAAAAAACGGCAGAACAGGTCTTTATTCCTTTCACAGTGGGCGGCGGTATTCGTACCGTTGAGGACTTTCGTGAAATTTTAAAGGCCGGTGCTGATAAAATCTCAGTAAATTCCGCTGCTATAAAGCGGCCGGAGCTGATTTCCGAGGCGGCGTATAAATTCGGTTCTCAATGTGTTGTGGTTGCCATTGATGCAAAAAGAAAGCCTGACGGCAATTACAGCGTGTTCTTAAACGGCGGCCGTGTAGATACAGGGCTTGACGCCATCCAGTGGGCAAAAAAAGCAGAAGAACTGGGTGCGGGAGAAATTCTCTTAACCAGTATGGACGCTGACGGAACAAAGGCCGGCTATGACCTGCCTATTACCAAGGCAATTTCTTCTGTGGTTTCCATTCCCGTCATTGCTTCCGGCGGAGCGGGGCAGCTTTCTCATTTTAAGGACGCCTTAACAGAGGGCGGAGCTGACGCTGTTTTAGCAGCATCTCTGTTCCACTATAAGGAACTGACCATCAGGGAATTAAAAGAGTATTTAAAACAAGAGAACATACCTGTTCGCATATAGAGGAAAGGATGAATGTACCATGTTAAAATTTGATGAAAAAGGTTTAATTCCGGCAATCGCACAGGATTATATTTCAGGCCGCGTTTTAATGCTGGCATACATGAATGAAGAATCCTTGAAGATTACAAAGGAAACCGGCAAAGCAACGTTTTTCTCCCGGTCTCGCCAGTGCCTTTGGACAAAGGGCGAAAATTCCGGCAATATTCTCTATGTTAAAGAGATTTTAGTTGACTGCGATGAAGATGCACTGATTTTAAAGGTTGACCCTGCCGGTCCTGCCTGCCATACCGGCGAAACCAGCTGCTTTTATAGAAAAATGGAGGCTGACGGCAGCCTGACAGAACAGAAAAAAGAAACCGTTTCTCTGTCTGTCTTAAAAGATGTTTACGATGTTATCGTTGACAGAAAGAATAATCCTAAAGAGGGTTCTTACACCAACTATCTGTTCACTAAGGGTATTGACAAGCAGTTAAAGAAAATTGGTGAAGAATCTGCTGAAATCATTATTGCAGCGAAAAATCCCGATGTTTCTGAACTGGAATATGAATCCTGCGACTTTTTGTATCACTTAATGGTGGTTATGGTTGAACGGGGCCTGACCTGGGAAAATCTGATGTCTGAACTTGACAAACGGAGATAAAAACCTATGAAACTAATGGCTGTGATTTGTGAATATAATCCTTTTCACAATGGACATGCCTATCAGCTAAGAAAGCAAAAAGAGGCACTTCATTGTGACGGGGTAATCTGTCTCATGAGTGGCTCTTTTGTTCAACGTGGGGAACCTGCTGTTTTTGATAAGTGGGCAAGAAGCGAAATGGCACTTCGCTCCGGATGTGATCTGGTTTTAGAGTTGCCGGTGCTTTACAGTCTCCAATCTGCAGAGGGCTTTGCTACAGGTGCTGTTTCCTTGCTTTCTAAGTTGGGCTTTGAGGGCTATTTATGCTTTGGAAGCGAAACAGGGGATTTAGAGCTGCTTACATCGGTTACTAAAGCGAGTGATACCCCTGCCTTTCAAAACAGCGTAAAAGGCTTTTTAGAGACAGGTATCAGCTATCCCAAGGCTTGTGCTATGGCACTTGAGTCAGTGTGCCAAACGCCACTTCTGGCAAACGATATGCTGGGAATTGAATACATTAAGGCAATTCGGAAACTGGGTGCCTCACTTACGCCGGCAGTTCTTCAAAGAGAGCAGGGTATGCATGATGAAACAGAGCCTGACGGCAACTTTCTAAGTGCTACGGGTATCCGCCAGCGACTTTTATCCGGTGAAGACGTTTCGGCCTTTATGCCGCCGGAAGCCTTTGCAATCCTATCCCGGGAGATTACAGCGGGCCGCGGTCCGGTTACGACTGAGATGTTGGGGCCTCTGCTCTGTGCGGCACTGCGGCTTTCTGAAAAAGAGACACTCTCCCGAATCAGCGGTGTTTCTGAAGGCCTTGAAAACCGACTCGTAGATGCGGCAGAAGAATTTCGCTCTTTTTCTGACCTTGCTATGGCGGCAAAAACAAAGCGATACCCTTACACTCGTCTTTGCCGTGTGCTTTTAAAAGTGCTTTTGGGAATCACTCAGGAAGATGAAGCCTTTTCACCGGCTTATGCCCGGATTTTAGGTGTGGGAGAAAAGGGCGGCGAAGTTATAAAACAGCTGCAGAAAACAACCGCGATTCCTTTGCTTAACAAAGTGGCGGCAGCGTCTTTTTCCGATGAGGCGGCAAAGCGGCTCTTTGCCTTAGACGTGAAAGCGACAGATTTGTATGCACTTTTATACCCACAAAAAAACACAGGGAAAAGCGGCATGGATTTTTACCGTTCCCCTGTGGTTTTCAAGGCGTAAATAAATCTAAAATTTGTTCTTTGTTTAAACCTTGTAAAATACTACCTTCGTCTGGCAGAATTTGCTCTGCCAGACTTTGTTTTTTTTCGGCAAGAGCCATAATTTTTTCTTCGATGGTTCCCTTTGCTATCAGCTTATAAACTGATACACTGTTTTTCTGACCGATGCGGTGAGCTCTGTCGGTTGCCTGGTTCTGGGCACTTAAGTTCCACCAGGGGTCGTAGTGAATCACAACGTCGGCACCGGTTAGGTTAAGGCCCGTGCCACCGGCTTTTAAGGAGATTAAAAAGACGGGAGTGTCGTCAGCGTTAAAGGCACTGACCTGGGCCAGACGTTCTTCCTTTTTGGTTGCTCCCTCGATTACGTAATACGGAATTTTCCGTTTCTTGAGTTCAGCTTCAAGGATAGCTAACATCGAGGTAAACTGGGAGAAAATCAGCATTTTGTGACCGGAGGCAATAGAGTTTTCCACCAGGTTCATACACAGGTCAAATTTTGCACTGTCTTCCTTGTAGTTTTCGTACAAAAGCGACGGGTCACAGCAAAGCTGACGCAGGCGGGTGAGCATTGCCAGAACGATCATTTTGTTCTTCCCGGGCGTATCCTGCAGGGTGGTTTCCAGCTCTTTTCGCATGGAGGCAAGGTTTGCAAGGTACAGTTTGTTTTGCTCCGGTGCTAATTTGGTATACA
>JAFQWH010000041.1 GCA_017407515.1 Clostridia bacterium
GGCCCGCCCGGCAGGGCATTTCATACGAAAATGCAAAGCATTTTCTACACCTCATCCGTCAAAACCTATGGTTTTGACACCTTCCCCTCAAGGGGAAGGCTTTTAGGCAGTTTGTTTGTACTATACTTCCTTGTGGGGAAATGAAACCTCTTCTTCTGTAAATTCTATTTAATTATCTGCTCATCGGTTAACCTTTATTGAACCACGCAGACTTAGCGTGGTTTTCGTTATACAACAAAGAGGCTGTGACAAGATTCTTCTTGTCACAGCCTCTTGTACTTTTTATTCTACATTCCTGCTCAGTAAAAATACGGCACCTAAAATCAGAACAATCCCGCCCACAGAGGCGATTCCCAAAACTTCACCTAAAAAGAGGACGCTGTAAACCGTTGCCGCCATAGGCTCTATAATACCCAGGGCAGATGCGGTGCCGGCAGGCAGGTCCCGAAGTGCTAGGGAATAGAGAAAATACGGCGTAACACAGGTAAAAATACCAAGCCCCAGAAGCACAAAGGGAACCCAAAGAGGGGCTTGCATTGCCGTTGCAATCATCTGCGGCGGATTGGAAACACACAGGGCGGCAACGCTGGCTATTAAAAAGCACCAGAAGGTTGCCGAAAGAGGGTTTGTCCCTCTATCCATTTCGACTTTTGCAAAAACATTATAGGCACTGTAAGAAATGCCGGAGAAAAGTCCCAGCAGAATGCCCAAAACGCTGAATTTCATACCGCCGATCACGCCGGAAACCAGTGCACAGCCCAGTAACATTACAACAACAGAAACCGTTTTCCGCTTTGTCAGCTTTTCGCCCATAAAGGCTACAGAATATGCCATGACAAACACCGGTGCCGTATACATTAAAATTACTGCGGTGGAAACAGACGATGCCTGCATGGCAGCATAATAAGCCGATGCTGTACAGAAATAACTGAGGCCGGCACCCGCCAAAAGGAGTAAATCCCTTTTTCTGACTTTTAAAAGCTTTTTATCGCGAATTACAATATAAATCAGCATACTAAGGGCAGAAACAATACTGCGGACCGCCGTCATCTGCAGGCTTGAAAAGCCCACAGGTGCTAAAAAGTGAACAAAGATTCCCGATGAACCCCACAAAAGACTTGCTAGAACGATATATATAATTGATTTTGCTTTCAAGTGACTATCTTCCCTTCCTGTTTCAAAAAACTATCTGTCTAATTCCTTGCGGAATTGCTGCCGTCTTCTTTCCCTTGCAATTCTTTTTTTTCTTTCCTCTCGCACAGAACGCAAAATCAGAACTACAACAACTAGCGTCAGCGGTACCATTACCCAGGCACTGAAAATAATATTCCAAAGACTTTTAAATATCATTGTCATGTTGCTGCGGTCAATGTCCCGGGTGGCAATTAAATCCATACTGCCCACCATTTCACCGTCGTAATAATAATCCACACGGCCTAAAACAGACCCTTGTTTTACCGGTGCCGTAATGTTTTCTTCCACGGTAATCTGCGTGGTCAAAAGATCGGCTTTATGGTTTTTCGGCAACATTACCTCTAAAGGCTCTTTTGCTGTTAAAACCACCTGTTCCCCATCTTTTGCCCATTTTACATCATGGGTTGCCACAATTTCATTCACATCTGCAACGTTTTTTAAGGCATAGGTTTTATACCCATAGTCAAAAAGGCTAATCGTATCTAAAAATGAGTAATTCCCGGTGTAGTCTACCGGTGCATTCATGGTGACGCAGAAAAAGCCAAGGCCGTTACGCTCGGCGTAAGACGTTAAACAATAGCCGGCATCGTTGGTATGGCCGGTTTTAATACCCTTTGCTCCGTCATATATGTATTTATGGCCTTTCATAACGTTAATTAAGGCGTTGTTTGAGGAAAGATAACGAATTTCCGTATACCGATTTGTCGGCGGAATTTCATACACCGGCGTTGACACAATTTTGCAGAACAGATCGCTTTCCATGGCTTTCATGGAAAGAGTCAGCATATCTCTTGCCGTTGTATAATGGTCCGGGTCATGGTATCCATGGGCATTCATAAAGTGGGAGTTATTCATGCCCAGCTCTTTTGCCTTTTCGTTCATCAAATTCACAAAGGACGGAATATCCCCGCTGACAGCCTCTGCCAAAACATTGGCGGCGTCATTGGCTGAATGAACCAAAAGACCGTATAAAAGCTGTTCAACCGTCAGCTCTTCCCCTGCTAAAATACCCATATTGCTGCCGTCTCGGTCAATCTGGATCGCCGTTTCTGAGGCAACTAAAACCTGCGAGGGGTCCAGCTTTTCTATGGCAATCATCGCCGTCATAACCTTGGTGGTGCTGGCAGGATACACCCTTTGGTCAGCATTTTTTTCAAAAATAATACGGCCCGTTCCCTCTTGGGCCATAATAACCGCAGCAGATGCCGTTTCCGGCACGGCTTTTTCCGGTTCTGCAGAAACAGGGAGACCGCTTATAATCAAAAGTATCGTTATCATTAAAATAATAGTTTTTTTCACAATTTTCCCTCCGAATAAACACAATTAACCACCTTTTATTGTATCATAACTGTGTTTTTCTGTCAACAAATCCGCCCGACATATTTCGACGAAGCCTCCGGGTTTTCTTGTCGAAATTTTTCATCTTTTTTCTTTTTTTGTAAAATCTTCACAAAGAATTCATGATTTGCCTAGTAATTTTATGGATTGCGTGCATTGAAAAAACCTGAAGATTATGGTATTATAATAGTACACCACAACAAACACAACAACCAAACTTTTTCATTTTCCCTCCTTTATAATGATAAAGGAAAACTTACTGAATTGAGGACTGTCAACCGTACAGTCCTTTTTTCTTTGCCTTTTATTTGACATCTTTTAGGAAAACTGTTACAATGGTTTTAGAAAAAAGGAGGGTGTTTATGCATACATTACGTTTTAAAAACCGTGAAAGTAAGCTGTTTTTTTGTATTTCTCTGGCTGCCCTCTTGCCCTATTTGTTATACGGATTTCGTTATTTCCCCGTTTTAGATGATTATATTCAATATTGGGGTTATCCGGCTCGGGGGGATTTATCCTTTGTGTATCTACACATCGGAACGCTGGCAACAAGACCCTTAGCCAGCCTTTTAGACCCGGCTTTTTGGGGAAAGTTCTGGCCGGTTATGGGGCTTGCCCTAATACTGATTACCGCCATGCACTGCTTTTCTGCCTTTTTGTTTTATAAAACCATGAAACGGTTTTCCCTGCCCCTTTCTCCGTTTTTTCTACTGCTGTATCTGCTCCTGCCTTTAGGCATGGAGGGGCGGTACTGGATTTCGGCAGCAAGCCGCCTTGTAACCGGGTTGTTTTTTGCTTCGGTTTCTCTTTGGTTTCTATCCCGGTTTTTACAGGAAAAAAACTCTGCAGGAAACTTTATTCTCTTTGCCCTTTTCCAGCTTATTTCCTGTGGTTTCTATGAAAGCGTGGCAATTTTTTCTGTCACCGCAGCGGTTTTACTCTTTTTCTTTGCCTACTACCAAAAAAGAAACAAAAATTTTTGGTTTGTGCCCCTTGTTTCGGTAATCAACATCGGTCTGCTTTTTTCCTACTACAAGCTTTTTTCCGGCCTCGGTATGCAAGGCAGCCGTGCGTCAGCTTCCCTCTCTCTTTCGGCTTTGCCGGGAAAAGGAGTTGCCGTCATAAGGCAGGTTGCAGAGGCATTTTCTCTGCTGTATGAATCTACCATAAAAGGCTGTTTTGCCGGTGTTTCACTGCTCTTTTCCAAGGGCATTTGGGGCGTTTTGCTTCTGCTTTTGACCTTTGTCCTTTGTTTTTTCTTAAGCCGACTTGCAAAAAACGAAACAACCGTAAATCCGATTACATGTATTGGGTTTGAAGTTGCAGGCATCATTTTATTTTTTGCACCTTTGTTGCCCAACATGATGGCTGAAGAAGTTTGGATAACAAACCGAAGCCTGTTTGTTTCCATCATTGGAATTGCCTTGATTTTAGAGCCTTTCTGGAGTTTGTTTCACAGGAAACATATTCGGCAAACACTTATTTTTATCGTTGCTTTTATCTTTATAACGGCAAATTTTAACGAATATGATGTGTATAAAAGAACCAATGCACTAGATGCTAAACTCTTAGACCAAATTGTTTCCGAGCTGGAAGATGACGTGATTTGCGGCGAAAAAAATCTGGTGGTTTATCTCCCCGAAGAAGTTGTAGTTAAGCAAAACGCTTTCTATAAAGACCATGTTAAAAGCGTTTTCGACTCTGACTGGGCCTTAACCGGAGCTCTCCGTGAAAGACTTAAAACCCTGACGCTAAAGTCTGCTACTCCCGTTTTACCGGGCCAAACCGTAAACCTTGAAAACGCACAAATTATTATTCTTGAGTCTGTTAAGGAATGAAAAACTGTATGCACCCTATAATTAAAAAAGCCTGTATCCCCTCTTGGAGATACAGGCTTTTTTATTTTCTTTTTATTTCGGTCTGATAACGTCAGTGCCCATAAACGGAATCAAGGCTTCGGGAATCCGAACAGAGCCGTCTTCGTTCTGGTAGTTTTCTAAGATTGCAGCAACAGTACGGCCAACAGCTACGCCGGAGCCGTTTAAGGTATGCACAAACTGCGGCTTATCCTTGGGAGAACGCTTAAATTTAATACCGGCACGGCGAGCCTGGAAGTCCTCAAAGTTACTGCAGGAGGAGATTTCAACATAGCGACCGTAGCTGGGCATCCAAACCTCAAGGTCATATTTCATAGCAGCGGTAAAGCCTAAATCGCCCACGCAGATTTTAACTACACGGTACGGCAGACCTAAGCCCTTTAGAACGTTTTCAGCATCGTTAACCAGAGTTTCTAATTCTTCATAAGACTTTTCAGGGTCAGCAAACTTAACCAGCTCAACCTTGTTAAACTGATGCTGACGGATTAAGCCGCGGGTGTCACGGCCGGCAGAACCGGCTTCCGCACGGAAGCAAGCGGAATATGCCACATGGCGAATGGGCAGGTCATCGGCTGACAGAATCTGGTCACGGTACAGGTTTGTTACCGGTACTTCAGCTGTGGGAATTAAGAAATAATCTGTACCCACAACTTTAAAAGCATCTTCTTCAAACTTCGGCAGCTGACCGGTTCCCACCATGGAATTTCTATGCACCATATAAGGCGGGAAAATTTCAGTATAGCCGTGCTGTTCTGTATGCATATTCAGGAAATAGTTAATAACGGCACGCTCTAAGCGAGCACCTAAATCTTTATACACGGTGAATCTGGCACCGGTGATTTTTGCGGCTTTGCCAAAGTCTAAAATGTCCAGTTTTTCGCCTAAATCCCAATGTGCCTGGGGTTCAAAGTCAAATTTTGTGGGCTCGGAGAACTTTCTGATTTCAACATTGTCCTCGTCGGTATCCCCGTCGGGTACGGTTTCGTTGGGAATATTGGGAATTCTCAGCATCATAGCATCGATAGTTTCCTCAAGCTCACGAACTTTAGCATCAAGTGTCTTAATTTCCTCAGACAGCTTTTTCATTTCTTCAAAGATGGGGGCAACATCGCCTCCCTCTTTTTTAATCTGCGGAATCTGTTTGCTGACAGCGTTTTGCTTGCTTTTGAGCTGCTCTGCTTCATAAAGAGCATCGCGACGTTCACCGTCCAGCTTTAACAGTTCGTCAATTTTGTCTTCTTCCTTACGGCGAGCCAAGGCTGCCTTAACTTTTTCAGGTTCTTGTCTAATCAGTTTAATGTCAAGCATGGTTTTCTCCCCTTCTGCATTATCTAAGTTTAATTTATCGAGTGATATTACGCTCGTAATTTATTTTTGCTGTTTTAATTGCTTCTTCCTCTTCTTCGGAAAGCTCAAATAAAGATTTTCCTTTATTGATAGGTTTTAAATAAGTTGTGGTTTGCTGGCGGGAATATACCCCGTTTATAACAAAGCCGGAATCAGAATCATCCAAAACGGCAGCGGCAAAGCTTAGGTTGGAATTATTTCCGCCAAAAGCATTATACCGAATCGCACCAACTTTTTTAACGCAGGATTTAGATTCTGCCTCTAATTTTTTCAGCCGTTCTTCAGCTTTATTATAATCGTCCATAATTTCGGTGCATTTTTTATAATAATTTACAATCGCTTCTGTAATATCCCGTCCGGAACCGTCACGCAAAATTCGTTTGGAACGACGGCTTACTTTTACGGCAACTATCAATGCAATAAAAGCAAATAAAAAACCCACAGCACAAAAAACAACGCTGTAAAATAAAATTAGTTCCTGGGGAATCGTTTGTAATACCTTCTGTATTGTTTCCATAAAATAACTTTCCTCTCCTTTTCCTACAATCGGAGGGCGTTAAAAACACATTTATTTTAATTTTTCTGTTTCACGCTTATCGTATGACCTAAATTTTTTAAAAATGAATTTTAACCCCTTTTTTAAGCTTCCATTTTTTTACAATTAACTGATTTTATTCATAATTCTTTCAAAATCTTCATTATTATAATATTCAATTTCAATTTTGCCACGGTTCTTTTTATTTTGAATTTTAACTTTAGTTCCCAAAGAATTAGAAAGCTTTTTTTCTAAAGATGACAAATACCGACGTAATTCTTCATCAACAGGATTTTTCTTTTTCGGTTTTTTCTCCTGTAATAGGAATTTTATTAAAGCTTCTGTCTGGCGAACGTTTAAACCTTCGTTAACAATTTTTCTTGCCGCCATCAGCTGAACGCCCTCATTATCTGTTGCAAGGAGAGCCCGAACATGGCCAACGGTCAGTTCTTTTTTCAGCACAAACTCTTTAATTTCGTCACAAAGGGACAAAAGGCGGACGCTGTTAGCAACGGCAGAGCGGCTTTTTCCTACCTTTTGTGCCACCTGCTCCTGAGTCAGCGAGAATAAATCCATCAGCTCTTTATAGCCTCTTGCCTCTTCAAAAGGATTTAAATCCTCACGCTGCAGGTTCTCAACCAGGGCAATTTCCATGGTTTCCTGATCATCATAATCCTTAATGACAACGGGAATTTTCGTAAGACCCGCAAGCTTTGAAGCACGCCATCTGCGTTCTCCGGCAATAATTTTATAAAAACCGTTATCCAGCTTCTTAACAACAATTGGTTGCAAAACACCGTATTTTTTGATTGATTCTGATAAAGCTTCCAGTTTTTCTGCATCAAACTCTGTTCTGGGCTGGTCTTTATTAGGCTCTATCTGAGAAATTTTCAAGGTTTTTATTTCTTCTTTTGAAACATCAACGGGTTCATCTGTATTCATTAAGGCACCCAGGCCTTTACCTAACCCTTTTTTCATAGCATTACGACTCCTTCTTTTCGTTGTTTTTTACTATTTCTTTTGCAAGTTTTAAGTAACTGCGTGCACCTTTTGAATACTTATCATAAGAAATAATAGGTTCACCATATCCCGGAGCCTCGGAAAGACGGACATTTCTGGGAATTACGGTTTTAAACACGCTGTCAGGGAAGAATTTTTTAACTTCCTCTGTTACCTGGTTTGACAAGTTCGTTCTGGAGTCAAACATTGTGAGCAAAACACCTTCAAAGCAAAGCTTCGGATTTACGCTTTGTTTTAAACTTTTAACGGTTTGCACCATCATGGAAAGCCCCTCTAAAGCATAATACTCACACTGAATGGGAATTAAAAGACTGTCAGCGGCCGCAAAAGCATTTAAGGTTAAGAGTCCTAAAGAGGGTGGACAGTCTATAATAATATAATCAAAGCTATCTTTTATTACTAAAATCTGTTTTTTTAAAAGCTCATTTCTGTTTTCCATGGAAACAAGCTCAATTTCAGCCCCGGCAAGGTCAATACTGGCAGGACAAACCCAGAGATTTTTACTTTTTGTCTCTATCATAGCCTCGGAAATAGGCGTTTGATTGATTACAACATCATAAATTGAAGTTGTAATTTCTTCTTTATCAACACCAACACCGCTGGAAGCATTGCCTTGTGGATCAAAATCTATCAATAAAACTTTCTTTTTTAAAGTTCCAATGCAGGCTGCCAAATTAACTGCGGTCGTGGTTTTTCCAACACCGCCTTTTTGGTTTGCTACCGCAATCACTTTTGCCATAGGTTTTTCCGTCCTTTCTGCATTTGGAATAATAGATACTACTATTTTAACACAGAATTCAACCTTTTTCAAGATATTCTTTGTTCTTTCCTGTATAATATTTTTATTTGTTTCATGTGAAACAAATAAAAAATAACCCTTGTAAATTTCTTTACAAGGGCTTTTTGTTTCACGTGAAACTTATTTGCTTATTTCAAGTATTTTCATCTCAAAAGAGCCATTTGGAGCTTCTACAGTGACTACATCGCCAACCTTTGCACCCAGTAACGCTCTACCTACCGGAGATTCATCGGAAATTTTATTTTCCATGGGATTTGCTTCTTCAGAGCCGACTAAATAATATTCGTCCTCTTCTTCCATATCAATGTCTAATACCTTAACCTTGATTCCCATGGAAACAACATCGGTGGAAATATCCTCATCATCTATAATCTTTGCATTTTTCAGCATTTTTTCTAATTTTACAATTTTCAGTTCAACTTCTGCCTGTTCATTCTTTGCTTCATCATATTCTGCGTTTTCTGATAAGTCACCGAAACCAAGCGCAACCTTAATTTTTTCAGAGATTTCTTTTCTTTTCTCTGTTTTTAAATATTCCAGTTCACGCTCCCGTTCCTTTAAACCCTCGTAGGTGAGAAAGACAGTCTTTTCAGACATGTTTGTCATCCCTTTCAAACTTTTATCATTCTTTAGTTACCTATTATAAACAAAATCATACTGTTTGTCAATCATTATTTTTAATTTTTATAATTCTGACCGGATACGTCTTAAAAAATTGTTTTATACTTTGTGCAGACATATTTCCATTTATTTGGTCAACTAAAAATTCTATACTGCTTTGATTTAATTTTCTGTATTTTTTAAATGTATTAAATAAATCCCTTTTAGAAAATAAAACTTCTGTTTTTTCTTCATTATAATAAAATATATCTGCTTTTTCCTTAAAATTGTCTATAACTATTGATATTTCTGTTAGTTTCTTTTCTCTTTGCTGGTTAATTTCAATAAATATACCATATTCATACAGAAAAAAAGAAGTTAAATCAAAAAATAAATCCGGTTTTGTGGATTCAATCTTAATTTTTCTGACATGTTTGTATATTTTTAAAATACATTCCTTTGCAAGCTCCGGAGAATTTGTATACAGTAAAACCGCACTGTTTGATAAATCTGCTTCCTTTATGCTAACATATTTCCTTAGTATATCTTGAATCTTATAATTTATAACCGCGGCACCATCAAAGACAGAAAAGTTTTTATAAAATTCGTCTTTAAAGGGTAATAAGGCTGCTGCATCTGATAAAATTATTTTTTTAATATTTTCTTTTTTTAAATATTCAATAAATTTTCTGATTGCCCGTTCAGAAGGCTTTTCTATACATACCGGAACTCTATAAACTAAAATTTCTTTATTTTCTATTTTAACTGTTTTTTTTACTTTTTTTAAGGTTCTTTTTAAAAAAATCCCTTGATCTTTTCGAGAAAAGCAAGGCTCAAAGTGAATCATTGCTGAATCCATAAAAAATCCTCCATATACTGTAAGTACTACAATATATGGAGGAAGTTTTCAAATAATTCTATAAATTTTTCTTTTGTATACAGACTGTTTATAACATCTAAAAGCATATTAGAAGAAAGCCTGTGGGGTAGGGTAAGATACTCACATAATTTTTCTCTTAATTCCCGGCTGTTTTTACCACCGGATAAACCCATTTCATAAAAATCTGATTTGGTAATTTTTTCCTTTTCTTTCCTTATTTCATACGTTACATCAGTTAACGCCTTTAAAAGCTGTTCATCACGCATTCCTTCAACTCCTAAGAGCCCTTCTTTTCCTGGAATGCTTTTTCTTTTTTCTTTTCCTGAAACAGAAGGAATCAAAGCGTGTTTTACATTTTTTCCGGCTAAACAGCTTTTAATATAATTTCTGATTTTAAAACCGGCACTGTCTGAGTCTGTTAAAATAATAATCCCGGTTTCATCAGCCAGTCTTTTTAAAAGCTCTATCATTTCTTTGTTTTTAAAAATCATAAAGCCGTCTGTCTGAATAATATTGGCGTCAAATAAAGAAGAAAGTCTGATTTTGTCATATTTTCCCTCGACTATAATCGTTTCTTTAATCTTCATTAGTGCAGTCTTACCGGCAGAACAATATAGTGGAAGCTGTTGCCTTCAACCGGCTGAATCACAACAGGGTTTAAAGCAGTAGAGAAAGTCAGCTTAATTTCTTTACATTCTACGTTTTTAAAAGCTTCCAATAAATAACGAGGGTTAAAGGCAATTTCAATGGGTTCACCCTGCATAGAAACTTCAAATCTGTCTTTTACCTGACCTAAAACTGTTTCGCAGTTAATATTAACCTGACCATCTTCAATGTGCAAAAGAACATGAGCTTTTACAGCTTCACTTGCAATTAAAGAGGCACGGTCAACAGAATCTAAAATACTTTTTGTATCAGCCACAACATACAAGGTGTTTTCATGCTTTGCAACACCTTCATAATTTAAATATTCGCCGTCAACCAAACGGGTGGTAACAACACAATTTTTCAAGGTAAGCTGTGCCTGCTTATCGCTGACTTTAATACTAACCTCAAAATCAGTTTCGCCTAATAAAGAGAGCAGTTCTCTTGCAGTTTTACCCTGCATAATGAATTTTAAAGGAGCCGTATGTTCTGTTTCTTCACGGCGAATTGCCAAACGGTAACCGTCACAACCGACAACGTTTAAAATTCCGTCTTTCATATCAAATAAAATACCGGTTAAATAAGGTTTAGAATCGTTCTGAGAAATGGCATAAACCGTTTGACGGATCATGTTCTTTAAAACAGATTCTTTAATGGAAAATTCGTCATTTGCCATAATTTCCTGAGGACGGGGAAATTCATCGGCAGATGCTGTTGAAAAATTAAATTTAGCATTGCCGCAGGATAATAAAATAACGTTTGAATCGTTTACTTCAATGGAAGCATCATCAGCTGTTACCGGCAGCTTTTTAACAGCATCGGAGAATAAATTTGCTTTTACAACACAGCTTCCTTTTTTAGTAACGGTTCCGGGAATAGAGCAGTCAATGCAAAGCTCTAAATTATTTCCTAAAAAACGAATTTCATTATCTTTTGCTTCAATAAAAATACCCTCTAAAATGTTCATAGTGCTGCGAGAAGCAACAGCACGTTCAACTAAATTTACCGCGTCTGATAAATCAGACCGTCTGCAGTTAAATTTCATTTTTTTTCTCCTTTTCTTTTATATAAAGAAATATATTATATATAGTCATAGTAGTAGTATAGTCTGTTAATTCTGTGTAAAACCTATGTAAGCCTTACTGTTATGGGATTTTACCTTATGGATAAGTCTGTTAATAAAATGTTGATAAAAAAAGTAATCCACAGGGTGTTTACTAAAAATTTACAAAAATTGTAAATCAAAAATCTATTCACAGAGTTATAGACATAAAGTAACACATAATAAACAGTTACCTGTTGAAAAAGCTTGTATATCAGTAGAATTAAGGGTTTCAGGGAAGATTATAAAAAAATAAAACCGCAAAAACCCCAATAAAACCGTATTTTATTTATTAACAACCCTGTTAATAAGTATTTTCTTTTTATATATTATAATTTTATCATAAAAAGACAAAAAAGGAAAGAAATATTTCTTTTAATTTACAAAAATACAAAGTATCTTGTTAAAAATAGCAATATTTGTTACAATAACTATATGATAAAAGAGGAGGGAAGAAGAATGATTTCTGTTATTATTCCGGCATACAACGAAGAAAAAAGAATTACAAAAACCCTTGAAAAAATTTATGAAGTTATGTCTTGCCAGAATGATGCCTTTGAAATTTTAGTTGTAAGTGACGGCAGCACAGATCAGACAAATTATGTGGTTGAATCATTTAATAAACAGGAAATTTTTCTTCTTTCTTATGAAAAAAACAGAGGCAAAGGCGGAGCAGTTAAGTTTGGTATAGAAAACGCTAAGGGAGAATGTATTGCGTTTATGGATGCGGACCTGCCGTATCCGCCTGAAAAAATTACAGAAGCCTGCGGGATGCTGAAAAACGGAGCAGATGTTGTTTTAGGTATGCGTGTTGAATCTGGTCATGATGGAAAATATCCTTGGTACAGAAAGCTTATGTCAAAAGGCTTCGGTTTTTTTGTAACGCTTGTTTTAGGACTAAAAGAAAAAGACACTCAGTGCGGCTTTAAAGCTTTTAAAAAAGAAGCTGCTCAAAATATATTTAAAAGAATGACCCTGTCCGGCTGGGGGTTTGACGTGGAAATGATTTTTTTGGCAGAAAAATTACGGTATTCTATAGAGAGAATTAAAGTTTCTTTATTTCATGAAAAGACAGGCTCTAAGGTAAAAGCCTTTCATGATACCTTTAAAATGATGAAAGAGGTTTTTTCCGTCAGAAAAAATTATAAAAAAGGAAATTATAAACTTTCATAAAAAAGAATAACCCATCTCAAGCGGTAAAAACTAAAGACAAGGAGATGGTGTTATGAAACAAAAGAAACCGAAAAAGAAAGTTGAAATAGAAAGAGAATATGACCATTTAGATTTAGGAAATGCAGCGTCTGCAACGGAATGTACGGGGTTAATTATGCGGCCGCCGGCAACAGATGAAGAATTAGAATCTTATCTTTCCATTGCAGATTTTCGTGCACCGAATGTTATATCTGAAAAAGAAAAAAATAAATAAAAAAGAGGCTGAACAAATTTTTTGTTCAGCCTTTTTCTACTTTACATAAACTATTTTATAAATTTTTATAAATATCTTCTGCAATTCTAACGGTTTCCATAGCGTCTTTTGCGTAAAAATCAGCATGAATGGAGTTAGCATATTCCTGGTTTAAAACAGCACCGCCCACAATTACCTTACACCAGGGTGTTTTTTCGTGTAACAGTTTTATGGTTTCTTCCATAGCCGGCACTGTTGTAGTCATTAAGGCACTGAGGCCTGCCATGGGAGCGTGGTGCTTTTCTACTTCACATACGACGGTTTCGGGGGGAACATCTCTGCCTAAATCAATAACAGAGAAGCCGTAATTTTCAAGAAGTAATTTTACAATGTTTTTTCCAATATCGTGAATATCGCCTTTGACCGTAGAAATGACAAAGGGGCATTTATCAGGGCTAGCTGCCTCCGGCAGATGGCTTTTGATAACCTCAAAAGCAGATTTTGCCGCCTCGGCACTCATAAGAAGCTGGGGCAGGTATACTCTTTTTTCTTCATAGCCAATTCCCACAGCGTCAAGAGCCGGAATAATTTCGTTTTGAATAATATCCAGCGGTTTATCTGTTTTAAGAAGGTCTTCAGTTACCTTTGCAGAAACCTCTTTTAATCCTTTTATAATAGCATTTTGCAGTTCGGAGGCATCGTCTACTTTTTCTTTTACTGTCACAGCCGCTTTGCTCATGTCTACTTGAGGCAGGCTTTCGGCAAATTCAATATATTCGCTGCAGTTTGGGTCTAAACCGTTAAGAGCCAGAAAGGCATAATAAGCCTTCATCATATCGTCAGAGTAGGGGTTCATAATAGCAGCAGATAAGCCATAGCCTAAAGCCAGAGCAAAAAAGGTGCTGTTAATGACTTCCCGGCGAGGCAGACCGAAAGAAACGTTAGAAACACCTAAAGAGGTATGACAATCCAGCAAGGTTTTAATCATACGGACAGCTTTTAAGGTTTCTATTCCTGCGGTATCGTCAGCACTGATGGTCAGAGCCAGAGGGTCAAAAATAATATTTTTGCTTGCAATACCGTATTTTGAGGCTTCTACCAAAATCCGTTCCGCAATTTCCACACGTTCGTTTGCGGTTTTGGGAATACCGGTTTCATCAAGAGTCAGAGCAACCACAACACCGCCGTATTTTTTAACCAAGGGGAAAACGGCGTCCATACTATCTTTTTTTCCGTTTACCGAGTTAATTAAGGGTTTACCGTTATAACGGCGAAGAGCCGCTTCCATGGCGGTAATGTTTGAGGTATCAATCTGCAGAGGCAGGTCGGTTACCGCCTGGAGTTCACAAACGGCGGTTTTCAGCATTAAAACTTCGTCAATTTCCGGCAGGCCGACGTTAACGTCTAAAATATCCACACCCTTTTCCTGCTGTGAGATGCCTTCTTTTAAAATATAATCAATTTCGTTGTTTTTTAAAGCTTCTTTAAACCGTTTTTTGCCCGTAGGGTTAATTCGTTCTCCAATTAAGACAGGCTTTTTGCCGAAGGTAACGGCGTGGGTATAAGAAGAAACAAGGGTTATGTTTTTTTCTTTGACCGGTTTGGGAGCAAGAACACTTGTTTTTTCGGTTAATGCCCGAATATAGTCCGGCGTTGTGCCGCAGCAACCGCCGCAAATGGTAACACCTTTCATAATCATTAAAGAAAGGTCGGTAGAAAATTCATTGGGTAAAACATCGTAAACCGTTTTTCCGTTTACAGCTTTTGGGAGCCCTGCGTTAGGCTTTACTAAAACAGGAATGGAAGCATAGGCTAAGTATTCGTCAACAATAGGAAGCAGAGCCTTAGGCCCTAAAGAGCAGTTAACACCAATCGCATCAGCACCCATGCCCTCCAGCATAGCCACCATAGCAGCGGGGGAGGCACCGGTCATCAGCTTGCCGTCAGCACTGTAAGCGTTAGAAACAAAAACAGGCAGGTCGCTGTTTTCTTTAGCGGCTAAAAGAGCAGCCTTGGTTTCGTAGCTATCGTTCATGGTTTCAATTAAAATTAAATCAACACCGCAAGCAACACCGATTTTTACTGTTTCGGCAAAAAGAGAAACCGCATCTTCAAAGTCAAAATCGCCGTAAGGGGCAAGCATTCTGCCGGAAGGACCAATATCTAACGCAACCCATTTTTTCTGGGTGCCGGAGCTTTCATCAGCTGCCCGTCTTGCGTTCTCCACAGCCGCTTTTATAATTGAGCTAAGCTCCATATGAGAAAACTTTAAAAGGTTTGCTCCGAAGGTGTTGGTGCTGACAACGTTACTGCCGGCATCAAAATACTCCCGATGGATTTTAGTAATCACATCCGGGTGAGACAAATTCCAGGTTTCAGGCAGTTCTCCGGGCCGGAGTCCCTGCTCCTGGAGGAGGGTACCCATACCGCCGTCTAAATAGACAATATTAGATTTTAAATAGTCTGTAATTTTCATTTTATTCTCCTGAATTCACAGTCCGTTTTCCTGCAGACTTGGCAGGATTGACCTGTTTTTTTTATGTCGCAAGTACCTGTTCCGATGATGGCAGTAACCGATTTTACAGGGCTCATTAAAAGGCTATCGTTTAAGCTCAGCCCAATTTTTCGGTTACAGTCTAAAACAGAAATAATCTCTTTTTGAAGCTCTAGGGAAAGGTCGCCGTAACCGGGACTGAACCGGGGACGGGTAAAGAGCCCCTGTGCCTTTTTTTCCGCTGTAAGTTCTTGATTAAAGGAGTTACAAAGAGCTTCAATTCGTTCAGCACCAATAGCAGAAAGTAAAAGGGACCGAGCCGGCGAAATTTTAGAATAGCGAAAGACCAGCCTGTCTAAACCAACTCCCACCGTTGCGGCGAACAAAACAAAGCTATCTGTGCCGGCAAGATTTTTTGCTAAATCGCAAGATTTGGTTTTGGCAAAGGAAAGGTCCACCACATCGCCTACGATTGAAACAGGAAACTCCCGATAGCAAACCCGGTAGGAAAAAACGCCCTCAACCTCCTGTAAACAGTCAAATAGTAAGGCATTTATCTCCGGCGTTACTTCCTTCACGCCGGCATACCGCAGAATTTCCTTTGTATCAAAGGGGGGAGCGGGGTAGTTTTTTAAAAATACAGTGTTCATGGCTTTATCCTAAAATATCAGACAGATTCTGCTGAATTTTTTCTGCAACGTCCGGCTTATTCATGGAATATACATGAACGTTTTTAATGCCGTTGGCAAACAGGTCGATAATCTGGTCAGTGGCGTAGGCAATACCGGCTTGCTTCATAGCGTCCGGTGAAGAACCGAATTTATCAACCAGGCTCTTAAACCGCTGGGGCATAAAAGAGCCGGAGAGCTTAATGGCTCGGTCAACCTGGTTAGCGTTTGTAATCGGCATAACACCGGGAACAATAGGCACTAAGATTCCTGCCTCGCGGATTTTATATAAGAAATTATATAAAAGGTTATTATCAAAAAACATCTGGGTAGTTAAAAAGGAACAGCCCGCGTCAACCTTTTCTTTTAAGTATTTAATATCTTCTTTCTGGTCAAAGCTTTCCGGGTGAATTTCCGGGTAGCAGGCACCGCCAATGCAGAAATCTGCACCGCTTTCCTTAATATCGTGAATTAAATCAATCGCATGGTGGTAACACCAGCCGCTTCGGTCGCTTGTCTCAAGCTCCGGTGTCAGGTCGCCGCGGAGAGCCATAACGTTCTCTATGCCTGCGGCTTTCATCTCTTCAATTTTAGAAAGCACCGTTTCCTTGGTAGAAGAGACGCAGGTCAGGTGGGCAAGGGTGGGAACTGCGTAGCGGGACTTAATATTTTTTGCAATTTCTAAGGTATATCGGCTGGTACCGCCGCCGGCACCGTAAGTAACGCTCATAAACGAGGGCTTTAGCTTGGCGATTTCCTCCGTTGCTTTTTTAACAGAATCAAAGGCGGTGTCCGTCTTTGGAGGGAATACCTCAAAAGATAAAGACAATGTATCGGTTTTAAAAAGTTCTGTTAATTTCACAAAAATCACCCTTTTATGTTAGTATTCTTTTATTGTATCATAATATAGGAAGAGAAAGCAAGAGTTTTGCATAGAAAAAGGCGGTAAAAAACAAGCTTGCTATCAGGCTATATAACGAAAACCACGCCATTGTGACGTGGTTTTCGTTATATATTAGTGTTTGACTAAATTTGTTACAGATAAAATACCACCTGTGCATACCCTTTCTGATGTTTTTAGCAATGATGTTGGGATCGGCCTCTGGATGGTCCGAAAATGACGGTGCTGTTTTATCACGGCCTCAATCAAATAATCCTGTTGATAAATATCTGTCCCCCGTGTCGGGCAGTAGCACCACAATGTTCTTTTCTTTGTTTTCCGGCAGTTTTGCAAGCTCAATTGCCGCATAAGCCGCAGCACCGGAGGAAATACCCACCAAAAAGCCTTCTTTCTTACCGATGAGCCTTGCGGTTTTATAAGCATCTTCCGTTGTAACGGTTATAACCTCATCATAAATGTCCCGGTTTAAAACCGAGGGAATAAAGTTTGCCCCAATGCCCTGTAAACCGTGGGGGCCGGCAGTACCGCCGGATAACAGAGGCGAATCTGCCGGTTCAACAGCAACAATTTTAATATCAGGATTCTGTGCCTTTAAAAATTCACCAACGCCGGTAATAGTGCCGCCGGTGCCAACGCCACAAACGAAAATATCAACCTTTCCGTCAGTATCTTCAAAAATCTCCGGTCCTGTTGTCTGCCGGTGAGCCAGGGCGTTTGCCGGGTTGTCAAACTGACCGCAGATAAAGCTGTCGGGAAGGGAAGCGGCAAGTTCTTCCGCCTTTTCAATAGCCCCCTTCATGCCTTTTGCACCCTCGGTTAAAACCAGCTCCGCACCATAAGCTGTCATGAGCAGGCGGCGTTCTTTGGACATGGAGTCCGGCATAACAATAATGACCCGATAGCCGCGGACCGAGGCAACAGAAGCAAGACCGATGCCGGTGTTTCCCGAGGTGGGCTCAATAATCACAGACCCCGGTTTTAATTTTCCGCTTTTTTCTGCCTCATCAATCATGGTTTTGGCGGCTCTGTCCTTTACAGACCCTGCAGGGTTAAAATATTCAAGCTTGGCAAGCACGGTGGCGTTTAATGCGAGTTCTTTTTCAATATGGGTAAGCTCCAGTAGCGGCGTTTTGCCGATGAGCTGTTCAATGGAAGTAAAAATTTTAGCCATATCCATTCTCCTTTTAAAAATCTGTTTTTATTGTATCAAAACAAAGGAGAAAAAGCAAGACAGAAAGCCTTGGAATATCCTGCATAAAACTTGTTCATAGATTGGTTACAGAAAAATTATTGAAATTAAAGGTCAGCTGTGATACAATGAAGAAAAGCGAGTTGAAAGGAATTTAAATATATGGAAAATAAACAGTGTCATATAACGAGCATCGGCGGCCAGGCGGTTATCGAGGGCGTTATGATGCGTGGTCCCAAGGAAATTGCAACCGCTGTCAGAACTCCGGACGGGGAGATTGTGGTTGATAAAAAGCCTATTTCTTCTATTTTGCAGAAATGGAAGTTTTTAAAACTGCCCATTATCCGTGGTGTTATCAGCTTCGTGGAATCTTTAGTCATCGGCACAAAGGCTCTGATGTATTCTGCCGAGTTCTTCGATATTGAGGAAGAAGAGGACAAAAAGAAGAAAGAAACCATGACCGAGGAAGAAATTAAAAAACTGGAGGCAAAGGAAAATAAAATGAAAAACGCCGCCATCTACGGCTCCGTTGTCTTTGCCTTAATTTTCGGTATCGGTCTTTTCATGCTATTGCCCGGCTTTTTGGTAGACCTGGTCAGACAGCTGATCCCCGTAGATTTTGCCGGTGCCGACGTCATTGCGACATTGGTAGAGGGCATCGTTCGTATTGCAATTTTTCTTCTTTATGTGGCGTTAGTTTCTAAAATGGAAGATATTCGTCGCGTGTTTGAATATCACGGTGCGGAGCATAAAACTATTTTCTGTTATGAAAGTGGCGAGGAGCTAACCGTGGAAAATGCACGGAAGTTTACCCGTCTGCACCCCCGTTGCGGCACCAGTTTTCTCTTAATTGTTATGGTTGTCAGCATTATTCTCTTTTCGTTTATCAGATGGGAAAACCTGCTGGTTCGTTTGGTAATGCGACTGTTGCTTCTACCGGTTGTTGCAGGGATTTCTTATGAGATTATTAAATTTGCCGGCAGAAGTAAAAGCAAGGCTATGCGTCTTGTGAGCCTGCCCGGAATGTGGCTGCAAAAGCTGACTACCCGTGAGCCGGACGACCGCCAGCTTGAGGTTGCCATTGCCTCTTTAAAGGCTGTTTTGACCGATAACCGGGAGGACGACAAGTGGTAATCGGGAATTTATTAAAAGAAGCAACAGCCGTACTGTCTGCCGCAGGCATAGAATCCGCCCGGCTGGACAGTGAGGTGCTTCTGTCTCATGTTTTAAAAAAGGACAGGCTGTATCTGGTAATGCATCGCAACGACGAAGCAGATGAAACCGTAGAGGCGGCGTTTCGGGAGCTGGTTGCCCGCCGAGAAAAGAGCGAGCCGGTGGCATACCTTACGGGCAGCCGTGAATTTATGTCGTTAGAGTTTTCTGTGTGCCCCGGTGTGCTGATTCCCCGCCCGGATACGGAAACGCTGGTGGAATTTGTCATAGAAAAGTTTTCTGAAAGGGAAAACCCGTCTATATTGGATTTGTGCACAGGTTCCGGTGCCATCGCCGTAAGCTTAGCCCATTACCTGCCGAACAGTCGGGTAACGGCAGCGGATATTTCTGACCTCTGCGTAACAGTCGCCGGAGAAAATGCCGAGAAAAACGGTGTATCTGACAGAGTCACCGTCCTGCAACAAGATGTTTTTGCCTATGAGAGCGAGGAGCCATTTGACTGCGTGGTGTCTAACCCGCCGTACATTCCCTCCGAAGTGGTTTATACCCTGGAAAAAGACGTGAAAGACTATGAGCCCCACCTTGCCTTAGATGGCGGGGAAGATGGATATACTTTTTATCGTTATCTGTCAACAAAAGCTGTGCAGCTTTTAAAGTCCGGTGGGCTGTTAGTTTTAGAAGTGGGCCATGACCAGGCAGAAACCGTGGCAGGATTTTTAAGAGAAACGAATGCCTATAAAACCGTCGGCACAAAGCAAGACCTTGCCGGCATCAACCGAGTGGTATACGGTATTAAAAATTAGGAACGGAGATTGCCGTTCCTTTTTCTTTTATCCTGACAAATTTTCCACAAATTGGTGCATAAAAATTTTCAGAAAAATCAAAAATAACTCTTGACAAGAGCTTTTTTCTGCGGTATAATAATATGGCTATCCCAAAAGGGAAGAAATGAACCTAAAAAATTAAAAAAGGTGTTGACACGCCGCAGAACCTGTGCTATAATATCTCAGGTCGGCGTAAAAAGTTAATATAGGTTTCAGCAATTAAGCAATTGATTGTTGAAAGGTGTATTAACACCAGGTATGTACCTTGATAACTGAACAAAGCAAATCTTTTTAAAATGTTTTTCCGTAAGGGAATACAATTTTAAGGGAACTCATGTAATTCAGAGA
>JAFQWH010000042.1 GCA_017407515.1 Clostridia bacterium
ATCGTTAACATTTCCTCCATCGCCTCGTTCTGTCCTAACGCCCGGATGACGGTATACAGTTCCACCAAGGCTTATGTTTCCAGCTTTACCCGTGGTCTGGCTGAAGAAGTCCGGCCGGCCGGCATCTCGGTCACGGCGGTCTGCCCCGGCCCCATGTCCACGGAATTTCTGGCTGTCGGCAACATTACCGGAAACTCCAAAATGTTTGCCACGCTCCCGTATGACGTGCCGAAAAAAGTGGCATACGGGGCGCTGAAAGCCGCAAAAAAAGGACGTGTGTTCTACACGCCCCATCCTTTTTTCAAATGCTATCGTATTCTGGCAAAACTTTTGCCCCATGCCCTTGTGGCAAAACTCTGCAAGACCTGACCATTTTGCAGGCGGCATGCCGTCTGCCTCATGGGGGCGTACCGGTTTCGACAGGGGTCTTGAAGCTTGCTTAGCGGGTGGAGGCGTCGCCCTCCTAAAAACGACAACTTATAAATTAAAGAACAATAACGAATTTGTTCCGGTAGCCGCTTAAGGCTGCCCGCTCCCCCGGTGAGGACCACGGCTCCGGGCTGAGCGTCGACAAGTGGTGCACGTGCGTGTGATCGGCTTCGTTCACACCATGCAGAAATGGAAGCTACCAACCGGTATTGCGTGATGGTTTGCGGTATCGGACGGGAATGCAGGGCAACCTGAAATAACCATCTGCACCCGGAGAAGAGCTTGTGGACGGGCTTTTGGACAGGGGTTCAACTCCCCTCGCCTCCACCAAAGAATAACCGTCATTCTGATACAACAGGATGACGGTTATTTTATACTCAAAACCTACTTTTTGAGGATTTTTCGGAAGATAAATTTATAAAGTGACCGTGTAAGTCTATTTTAAATCGTTAAAAGACTGATAATCGTTGAATTACAATTATAATCGTTAATTTACAGAGGCAATCGTTAAATTTCAGCCTATAATCGTTAAAATATTGAATTGTGGCTGGTTTTATGCTATAGTATAATCGGTTATTGGAGGTGTGAATATGAAAAAACAGCATATTACAATTGTTATTGTTTGCTCGGTAGTTTTTCTTTTGGCATGTTTTCTATTAGGAGCAAACGCACTTTTAACCAATCTTGTAGAGAGTTCCAACATCGTATGCAGCGGCCAAAAGTTTTCATCAGCGGAAGAAGCTATACAAGCTATGGAGATCAGCGAAAGAGAATGCATCGATACAAGCCTGGACTATTGCCCGCCATATAAAGTAGTACATACTTTTGAGTATGAAGAAAATACCATAGTTTTTTATAGTTATTGTCATAGTTTTGATGGCAAGCAAAGCACATCTTATGCCGTGAGAGTATTAAAACATAATGATGACGGAACGCTTTCTTTCGATAGTGGCTTTGCTGATTTCGTTTTAAGCGAGCCGGATGGGAACGAAAACTACTATTATTTCACCAATATATACACATCAAAAGGCGATAAATCAATTAGTTTTTTGTATTTACCAAAGGATACTGAAAAATGTATTTATGTTGATGGA
>JAFQWH010000043.1 GCA_017407515.1 Clostridia bacterium
CCTGTCATAAAACAGACGGAGAGCATTTTAACTGTCTCTTTTGCTACTGTCCTCTGTATGCCTTGGGAGATGGCTGCGGCGGCGATTTTGTGTATACAGAGGCGGGCGTTAAGGATTGCTCTGCCTGCCTGATTCCTCATTCTGAGGACGGGTACTCCTACATACAGTCAAAAGTTCCGGAAGCCATAAAGAGTGCTAAGCATAAATAAAAAGTCTTGCCAAAGAGCAAGACTTTTTATTTATTTATTTATCTCTGATGGCGAGATGCCGTAAATCTTTTTAAAGGATTTACCGAAATACAAAGGGTCATTATACCCCACAGATAACGCCACTTCCCGGACAGTGTCAAAATCGCCGCTGTCAAGAATGGATTTGGCGTGAGTAAGCCGTTTTTGCATGATATAGTTTTGCGGTGTGGTTCCGAATCTTGCTGTAAAAATTTTTCTGAAGTATGTACCGGAAATGCCGCAGAGCTGCGGTAGTTTTTCTGCTTTTAACGAGCAGTCGTAAATATGCTCTTTTAAGTAGTTTACAGCTGGTGCAATTATTTTAAACTTTGTCTTATCTGCGTAGTTTGCATTTTCAATATTGGAAACATAGGAAAGTAAGTCGTACAGCAGAGAAAAGCATTTATATTTTTCTGCCTGGGTGCCGAATTTCCATAAATCTGTAAAGTGGTTGCAGAGGTATTCTGCTTCGTAAAAGTTCTCCAGAGAATATGCCGTGGGTTTTGGGTCGGATAGGTCTGCCAGGAAGTTAATAGAGGTATAAAGACCTTCGCCGGAAAGCTTTTTATATTCATAGGTCGTACCCTTTGGCAAAAACATCATTTCCCCGGGGTTTATAAGGACTTGTTTATCGTAAAAATTATAGAGAACCGAGCCTGTGATTCTTATGATAAAAGAATGCGTCGGCCTGTTTTCAATTTTATTATAAGGCTTACAGGTCTTGTGCAGAGATGAGATGATTTTCAAATTTTCTATATTATCAAACATACATTTCCTCCGGATTATTGGTGAAAATCTTGTTTTTATTTTAACACATCACTGTAATAAAAACAATAAAATTATAAACAAATGTTTCGAAAATTCCATATTGTTGCGTATATTCCATTTACAGACACCAAATATTTGCTATAATTTTAATGGTACAGGAAATGCGGTTGGGGGTATAGAAATGGAAGAAAGCAACTTACAAACAAGAAAATTTGACTACACCTGGATTATCATCGGTGTTTGTTTTCTGATGGTTATGATCAGTCTCGGTTTTTGCAGTAGCGGCAGGACCTTGTATCTTACGGCAATCACTGGGGCCCTGGGTATTTCCAGAGGAGCGTTTGCCTTAAACGATACGTTTCGCTATGTTACCACAACGATTGTCAATTTGTATTTTGGCAGACTGGTGTATCGTTTTGGCACTAAGAAACTGATCTGTACCGGCTTTGTATGCTTGATTGCGTTTGCGTTGCTGAACACGATTGCCACCAACGTATATATGTTCTATTTTGCCAGTATTCTTTTAGGTCTCGGTCTTTCCTGGACAGGAACCACAATGGTAGGTGCGATTATCAACAGATGGTGCACGAAAAACAAAGGAACCATTACCGGGGCAACCCTTGCCGCAAACGGCATTGGTGGTGCCATAGCAGTTCAAATTTTATCGCCTATAATCTTTCAGGAGGGTAACCCTTTCGGGTATCGTACGTCATATCTTTTAGTGTCAGCTATTTTGGCGGTTACTTTGGTGCTTATTGTAGTTTTTTACCGTGAAAAGCCTAAGGGCTGTGCGGAATCAGACAATGTTGTGCCTGCAAAAAAACGGCGGGCACGGGGTACCGGGTGGGTCGGTATGGAGTATGGTGAGGCAATACGTAAGCCTTATTTTTACGTTGCACTTCTCAGTATGTTTTTAACAGGCATGGCACTGCAGGGTCTTAGCGGTATTGCTGTTCCGCATATGTATGATATTGGGCTGGACATTGGGTTTGTTGCCCTGCTGACCAGCATTACCAGTGTTGTGCTGACGGGGTCTAAATTTGTAACGGGCTTTCTGTATGACAGGTTTGGCATGCGTATTTCTATGAACATCTGCTTTGTTTGCTCCTTTGTGTCCCTGTTTGGGCTCATCGCTCTGACGAATTCTCCCACCGGTCAGGTGGTTGCCTTTGTAAGAGGCATTGCAGGGGCCTTTGCCTTACCTTTGGAAACCGTTATGCTTCCGCTTTTTGCCAGCGAACTATTTGGTAATAAGGCTTTTGAAAAAGTTGTAGGCGTATTTGTATCCGCAAGCTGTGCAGGGTTTGCCCTGGGTTCACCATTTGGAAATTTTTGCTTTGATATTTTCGGGGACTATACAATAGCCTTCCTGATTTTTGGGGTTATGATGATATTCGTAACTGTATCCATGCAGTTTGTTCTTTCTACTGCAAACAGAGACAGAAAGAAGATTGTAAACACTCAAAACGAAACCCTGCCTGTGGTAGCTGAGGCAGAGCGGGTTTGATTTGGTGAAAAAAAGACAGTACCGATGTACGGTACTGTCTTTTTTTTGTTAAACGGTAAACAGTGATTTATTTATGCGAGAAATTGACTATTTTTTGCTGTAATGTTATAATATAATAAAATAGAAAGTACTAAAAAGGCGTAGCAGGTGAAGCAAAATGTCAAACATTATGAAAATTATTGAGGATTTTAAGGCGGACTGCGATTGCGGCAGAAAGCACGAAACCACCATTTCAGACATTCGGATTGGATCGGGTTTGGTGTCAGAGGTTGGAGAGATTCTGCAGGCAAACGGTTTTTCTGAAAATCTCCTGCTGGTAGCTGACAAAAACACGATGCAAGCGGCAGCAGGGATTGAAGACAGCCTTACCTCTTTTTGTATCACTTATAAAATTTTTGATGATTTACGCCTTGCTACCATGGAGCTGGTTTGCGACCTTGAGACCATGATAGCAGAACGCGATATTTCTGTTGTATCTGTGGGAACGGGGTCTGTCAACGATATTTGCCGCTTGGCGGCGGCAAGGCAGAACAAAAAGCTTTGTATTTTTGCAACAGCCCCCTCTATGGACGGCTTTGCTTCCTATTGTGCACCCATTGTTTCCGGCGGTTTTAAGGCAACCTATCCGGCGAAAAGTCCGGAGGTTATTATCGGGGATACAAAAATTTTAGCATCGGCTCCGACGGCTTTAAAATCAGCAGGTTTCGGGGATATGGTTGCTAAATATGTCGGCCTTGTTGACTGGCAGATTTCGGCACTTTTGACAGGGGAGTACTACTGTGAGAAAATTGCATCACTGACACGAGATGCTGTTGATGAACTGATGGAGATGGCAGATAAGGTTACGGTTAATGACGAATATACTGCCGGAAAAATTTTTGAGGCACTCTTAAAAACAGGGATCGGTATGAGTTTTTCCCAAAACTCCCGTCCGGCAAGCGGCAGCGAGCATATTGTGTCGCACTTAATTGAATGTGTACAGCTGCGTGATAACATAATTCCCAATTATCATGGGGATGATATTGGTGTTTGCACTTTGGAAGTTCTAAAGTTTTATAATGCTTTGGCAGAGCATGAAACCATTCAAGCAGACAAAGAAACTGTTGACTGGGATACGGTTTATGAATTTTACGGCACTATGGCAGAAGAAGTCCGAAAACTCAACGAGCCGGACAACGTTATTGACGGGGTAGACCCGAAGGTTCTTGCGGAGCGTTGGCAGGAAATTGTCAAAATTATTCGCAGCGTACCGGATTACGAAACCTGCCGCAAAGCCATGGAAACAGCCGGCTGTAAGCTGACGGTTTCGGATATTGGAAAAGACGAAAAACTGTTTTACGACTGTTTTGCCTATTCTCCCTTTATGCGGCATCGGTTGACGCTTTTGCGGCTTATGGGTATGATACAAACAAAAGAAAAAAACTAAAATTTTAGGGAGGTACTTATGAAAAAAATAGTTGGGTACTATACAAAAACACCGTTGATTTTACGGATTGCAATCGGTCTTGTTATTGGTATTGCTTTGGGGCTTTGGCTTCCGGAAGCTAGCTTTGTTACGGTTTTTGGAGAGATTTTTGTCGGAGCGTTAAAAGCCGTTGCACCTATCTTAGTGTTTGTTTTGGTCGTTGCCTCTTTGGCGAGTGCGGGTTCCGGTATTGGCAACCGCTTTAAAACGGTTATATGCCTCTATATAATCAGTACTTTTTTAGCTGCTGTCGTAGCTGTGGCAGGGAGTTATTTATTCCCTGTTTCTATTCCGCTTTCTATGGCAGCGGAGCAGACGCCGCCCCAGGGCTTGGGCGAGGTGTTTCGCGGCTTGCTGTCTAACATGGTTATGAACCCCGTGCAGGCACTTATGAGTGCAAATTATGTTGGCATTTTAACCTGGTCTGTGATTCTGGGCTTGGCACTCAGGGTAGGTGCCGGCGAGAAAACAAAAGCGGTGCTGACGGATATTTCCAATGCTGTTTCCAAAACTGTGGGCTGGGTGATTCAACTGGCTCCTTTTGGAATTCTCGGCTTGGTGTTTGGCTCCATTAGCGAATACGGCCTTGAAATTTTTACGGATTACGGAAAAATTTTACTGCTGCTGGTGGGGTGTATGCTGGCGGTTGCTTTTATTGTTGACCCCTTGATTGTGGCGATTGTATTAAAACGAAACCCGTACCCCTTAGTGTTTAAATGTTTTAAAGAATCCGGCGTAACGGCCTTTTTTACCAGAAGCTCTGCGGCGAATATCCCTGTAAACATGAGTCTTTGCGAAAAGCTGGGGTTAGACAGAGAATATTACAGCGTTTCGATTCCGCTGGGTGCGACCATTAACATGGACGGTGCCGCTATTACCATTACAGTTATGTCTCTTGCGGCAGCTTTCTCTCAAGGCATCAGCGTGAATATTTTTCTTGCAATTCTTTTAAGCTTTGTGGCAACGCTGGGTGCTTGCGGTGCCTCCGGTGTTGCCGGCGGCTCCCTTTTGCTGATTCCTATGGCTTGCTCTCTGTTAGGGGTGGGGCAGGATGTCGCTATGCAGGTGGTTGCTGTTGGCTTTATTATTGGCGTTGTGCAGGATTCTCTGGAAACGGCAATCAATTCTTCCGGAGATGTTATTTTCTGTGCAACGGCTGAGTTTATGGAATGGAAGAAAATCGGTAAAAAATTGCCGTTTTAATTACTAAGGGAGAGAGAAACATGAAATTATCTTGTAAGCAACTACAAGAGATTGCCCTTGGGGCTGTCAAAGTGTATGAGGAAAACGAGGCTGTATATTTTAACCGTTTTACGGAAGAACAAACAGCATTATATAAAAAGTCTAATGGAGATTTTTACAATAAAAGCTTCACCACAGCCGGTGTGCGGCTTTCTTTTAAGACAAACAGTGAGCGGTTGTTTTTAAAGATTGCAACAACGACGGTACCATCGAGACAATATTTTTCTTTTGATGTTTTTGTAAATGGAAAGTTACTGGGTCATTTGGATAATTTCTCCGATTCTAAATCACTGCAGAACTATACCCAAGAAGAATTTCCCAGGGGTGAATTTTCCAAAAACTTTGTATTAGGCACAGGAGAAAAAGCGGTTTGCATTTATTTTCCCTGGTCTGTTGGGGTTGCTTTATACGAACTGTCTTTAGATGACGGTGCCTTGGTTCTGCCAAGTAAGCCGGAGAAAAAGATTCTGGCATTCGGTGACTCCATTACGCATGGTTACGATGCGATGCGGCCGTCAAACCGTTATATGTCAAGGCTTTGTGATGCTTTGGGGGCAGAAGAAATCAATAAGGCCATCGGGGGTGAGATGTTCTTTCCGCCTTTAGCTGCTTTGGCAGATGATTTTACACCGGATTACATAACCGTAGCTTACGGTACGAATGATTGGAATAACATTTCTCGAGATGCCTTTTTGGAAAATTGCAGGAAGTTTTATGAAACCTTGAGAGAAACATATCCAACAGTGAAAATTTTCGCTATTTCTCCCATTTGGAGAAAGGAAATGACAGAACAACGGAAATATGGAGACTTTATGCAGGTGGAGAAAGATATTTTTGAAATTGTCAACTCTATCAAAGATGTTGTTCCGGTTTCCGGCTTTGGTTTCGTTCCGCATGAGGAACGGTATTATGGTGATTTTAGATTGCATCCTAATGATGAAGGATTTCAACATTATTTTGAGAATCTGTACCGCTTGATTCGTGAATTTATAAAATAAAAGGTGACGGTATGCAGCAGGGAAAGGTAAACTATAAAAAACTGATGGACAATGAAATAGAGCGTGTGCGTCAGGCAGGCAGAAAACCTACCTTGCTTTTGCACGCCTGCTGTGCTCCCTGTTCCAGTGCGGTTTTAGAGGTGCTCAGACAGGATTTTGACATTACGGTTTTCTTTTACAACCCGAATATTGAGCCGGAGAGCGAGTTTTTGTTCCGGTTGGAAGAGTTGCAAAGACTGCTTCCTGAAATGGGGTTGGAGAGTGTAGATGTTGTAGCTCCGCCTTATGACGCAGGAGAGTTTCGGGAAATTGCCGTCGGTCTTGAAGCCTTGCCTGAGGGTGGGGAGCGGTGCAAACGCTGTTACCGTTTGCGGCTTGAAAAAACCATCAGCTATGCAAAAGAGCAAGGCTTTGAGTATGTGACAACCACCCTGTCTGTCAGCCCTTATAAAAATGCGGTATGGCTTAACGAAATCGGGCGGGAGTTGGGAGAAAAATACGGCGTTTCTTACCTTGTTTCGGACTTTAAAAAGGGCGAGGGCTATAAGCGTTCCTGCCTTCTTTCAAAAGAATATAATTTATACCGGCAGGATTATTGCGGCTGCAGATATTCCAAAGCTGCCTCCGAGGTACAAAAATCAGAAAAACTTGTTGAAAAAATGTAAATTTTTTGTATTAGTGCTTTACATAAAACACAAGATATTGTATAATATTTATGATACGATTACATATTTTTTTAAATAGTTGCTATATGCAGGAAGTGATTGTTTGTTCAGACTCGGCAATTTAAACATAGTTGATATTTTAATTCGTGCGGTGGTGGTGCTTGTTGCTATTTCTGTTCACGAAATGTGCCACGGCTTTGGTGCCTACTTTTTAGGGGACAAAACGGCAAAATCTATGGGACGCCTGTCTTTAAATCCCCTGCGTCACTTAGACCCGGTAGGGGCAATCTGCCTTTTGCTCTTTGGCTTTGGCTGGGCAAAGCCTGTCATTGTAAACCCGATGTATTTCAAAAAACCGAAACGGGATATGGCCCTGGTGTCTTTAGCAGGACCTGTATCCAATTTTATTTTGGCGTTTTTGGGCATTTTGATTTTTAAACTTCTTTCTATGACTATGTTTTTTTATGGTGAAAGTATTTTAGTAGAGGTTGTTTTTTCCTTTATCAGCAATATGGTTTGGCTGAACATTGGTCTGGGCGTTTTTAACCTGATTCCCATTCCACCTTTAGACGGGTCAAAAATCTTTCTGCAGTGGCTTCCGTCACGGGTGTATTACGATATTATGCGGTATGAAAGCCTGGGCTGGATTATTCTGATGGTAGCTTTAGCCTTAGGTGTTTTAGACCCGATTATCGGCACAGCCGGTGATGCTGTTTTTAACCTGTTAGCTCTTTTGGTAGGCGGTGTGTGATGCAGGAATTATCGTTTAACTTAGAAGTTTTTGAGGGGCCTTTAGAGCTTCTTTTGCACCTTTTAAAGAAAAATAAAGTCAGTATTTATGATATTCCCATTGAAAAAATTACGACTCAATATATGGAATATTTAGAAAAAATGCAGTCCTTTGACATGGAGCTTTCCAGCGAATTTCTGATTATGGCATCAGAACTTTTGTACATAAAATCTCAGATGCTCTTGCCTCGCCACGAAGAGGAAGAAGAGGACCCGAGAAAAAATCTGGCGGACAGGCTGATAGAATATCAGAAAATGAAAGCCGCGGCAGGATTTTTGCAGGAGCATGAGGGTGACGGTCGGTTTCTGTTTTTCAAAGAGCCGGATGCTATCCGCCAGGCACCGCCGGATTACAGTGACCAGGCCTTTGATGTGGAGCAGCTCTTAGCGGCACTTTCTGACGTTTTACTTAAAACCCAGCGAAAAGAACCGCCACCGAAGACTTCTTTTGTTGGTATCGGCGGTCATGAACAGGTTTCGTCCTCTGATTGTACCGGTCATATTAAAAGCCGGCTCCGGGGAAAAGGAAAGGTTGCCTTTCGGCAGGTTTTTGCAGGGCTTAACTCAAAAGCGAAAATTGTTGTTTCCTTTTTGATTCTTTTAGAAATGATTCGCCTGAACTATGTAACAGCAGAGGTTCAGGGCAGTGAAATTTATTTAACGCAAATTAAAGACGGGGAGATTACCAATGAATTTTGATCCTTTATGTCTTTTGGAAAGTATTCTGTTTGCCGCAGGTGACAGCGTGCCGAAAGACCAACTTGCCGAGATTATGGAAATTTCGGAAGAGGCTGTGGCGGCTGCGGCGGACAAGCTGAATGAAGCATACCGCCAACAGGGCAGAGGTTTGCGGATTCTTTTGCTGGAAGATTCTTATCAGCTCTGTACGGCAGAGGAATTTTATCCGTATATCCAAAAATTAAAAGAGCCAAAGCGTCGGCAGAATTTATCGCCGGCAGCTCTTGAGACCTTGGCGGTTGTGGCATATCATCAGCCTGTGACCCGCTCCAGCATTGAGTTTATTCGTGGCGTTAATTCTGATGGGCCGGTAAATAAACTGATTGAACGGGGACTGATTGAGGAACACGGGCGGCTGGACGCCCCCGGCAGACCTATTTTATATGTTACGACCCAGGAATTTCTTCGCTCCTTTGGTCTTTCTTCTTTATCCGGCTTGCCGGATCCTGAGCCTACCCGAATAAATGAAGACGAAAACGGAGAAACTATGGATAGCTTTTTAGATTGAGGTGGTGCTTTTGTTACTGCTTGCCTGTATTTTGGGCGGTCTGGGTTTGTTGGTTTTATTACTTCTTTTTACCCCCGCCTGGCTGAAAATTGATTATCTTTATGATAATAAAGTGCACACACTTCGCAGTCATGTTCGGCTGTTTTTGATTCCGGTTTCTTTTAAAGTGAACTTATTTAAAAAGAAAAAGAAGAGTGGAGATAATCAGCTAACGCCAAAGAGATTCATTGCTTTTTCTGAGGCATTATACGATTGTTGCCGTGAAGCTGTGCCGGAGCTTTCAAGTGTTATTAAGGAACTGAATAAACATTTTACTTGCCCTGTGTTCACCTTAACCATGCAATACGGAACGAGTAATCCGGCAGTAACGGGCACGTTAAACGGTGCTGTTTGGACAGGTGCTACCTTGATTTTGAAAGTGCTAGATGAAATTTTTGGTGTGCGTAAAAAAAATCTTCAAATTTCCCCTGATTTTCAACATGAATGTATGTGTCTACATATTAAGGGCACATTCCGCTTTATGTTGCTCCACGGACTTCGTATGAGAGACCAGATTAAACATTTAACAGATGGCGTTAAGAGTCATTTTGTTTATTCTGAGGAGAACCGGCAAACGTCAGAAAATTGCGAAGCAATTTAAAAGATATAACGATAGAGAATAAAAAAGGACGGTGTGGAATATGGCAGAACATCCCATTAACGGCTTAATGGAAACAGCCATGAGCAGTATTAAAGAAATGGTGGACGTAAACACCATCGTAGGCAGTGCAATGAATGCACCCGACGGAACGGTTATTATTCCGGTTTCAAAGGTATCTTTCGGTTTTGGTGCAGGTGGCACGGAATTTGGTGACCGCTCTAAGATGGCCGTTGAAGCAAAAGCAAATTTTGGCGGCGGTTCCGGTGGCGGTGCGTTGATTGAGCCGATAGCTTTTTTAGTTGTTGGTCAGGGTCAAATTCGCCTTATGCCTATTGACAAAACATCTTCTCCTGTTGAAGAACTGATTGAAAAGGTGCCGACTTTAGTTGATAAAGTGGTAGACTTTTTCAAAAAAAGAGAAAGCAAAAAGCCTAAAAAAGAAGAAGTTGTTGTTGCAGAAACAGTTGAATAAAAAACACGGTGCTGGACGTTGTCCCGCACCGTGTTTTTTTATTTAGTAAAATGTCTTGTAAAAATATCATCTTTTTCTAAAAGCTCGTCTACCGTGGCAAAGCCTAGGCGGTTGAGCAGCTCAATAACGTAGGGGTTTTCCGCCGGCGTTTCGTAGGCTGCGTCGCTACCGTATTCTGTAACGTGCTCCCTGCCTTGGTTGTGGTCAATCAGTACCTTAGGCCCGCCGACACAGCCGCCTGTGCAGCCCATACCCTCAATAAAATTAGCGGAAAGCTCTCCTGCCTGAACCTTTTGAATTAAATCACGGCAGCCGGCGACGCCATCTGCTCTTTGAGAGGTAAGTGGAATAGAACGGTTCGGCCGAAGTTTATCAAGGCACCCGTGAACCGCCTGGCTGACACCACCGGAGTAGGCATAAATCCGGCCGGCTGTTGAGGAGTGCTCCCGGTCGTCTTCCGGCAGAGAGGCAAGGTCCAGTTCTGCGATGTTAAACATCTCCTGCACTTCCTGAAAGGTTAGTACATAGTCAACGGCATCGCGGACGTCGGCTTCCTTTGCTTCGGCTTTTTTTGCGATGCAGGGTCCGATAAAGACAGTTACCGCGTCCGGGTGGAGTCGCTTAATGCCACGTCCGCAGGCAACCATGGGGGAGACAGAACCGGGAATATGCTCCATGAGCCCAGCCTTGCGGCACATAGACAGCCAAACGGGGCAGCAACAGCTGGTGAGCATATAATCTTTGTCTGTTTTAACGTGGCGGTCAAATTCTAAGGCTTCTTTTAAGGTTAAAATATCGGCAAAGAGTGCCACTTCAACCATGCCGGCAAAACCAAGCAGCTTAAAAGCGGTTCTCAACTTACCCGGGGTTACCTCATGGCTGAACTGCCCGATGAAAGCCGGTGCAATCATGGCATACACAGGGCGGTTTTCTTCGTTAATTGTATTTAAAATAGGCAGGGTTTCTTTAGCGTCGGTCAAACAAGGGGACTGACAGGCAGAAAGACAAGCTCCGCAGCTTTGACAGGCATCGGTGTCCACTACGAGTTCGCCCTTTTCGTTTTTGGAAAGGGCACCAAAACTGCAAGATTTTATGCAGGCACATTCTTCCTCACCACAATCACAAGTACGTGTGGTAATAAGAGGTGTTTTTTTATCGGGATTCAGCAAACAATCTAAGTGGTGACTGTCAAATTCGTCTTTCTCCAGGCGTGCAATGGCTTCGTCTAATTCTTTTTTTAGTGCCGATTTCGTGAGCGTTATATATAGGTCTTTAAATTTCTGCATTGTATAATTTCCTTCCGCTTTGTTATGTTTTAATGCTAAATGTAACAAAAAAGTTTAAACACTATACATATATTGTACCATAAATACCAAAAAAAATAAATTAAAATTTTATTGTTTACAATTGGAAAAAACTATGATATAATAATGTAGATTGAGAAAAGTTTAAAAATATCAAAATCATATGACAATTGATGAATGAAACAGGAGGTTAACCAATGAGTAAAAAGTATGTTTACTTATTTAGCGAAGGCGACGCCAGCATGAGAAATCTGCTGGGCGGTAAAGGTGCCAACTTAGCTGAAATGACTAAGCTTGCACTGCCTATTCCCCAGGGCTTCACTATTTCTACCGAAGCCTGCACACAGTACTATGAAGACGGC
>JAFQWH010000044.1 GCA_017407515.1 Clostridia bacterium
CATAAATCCATTGTTTAATGTCTGATTCTGAGTCCGACACTTTAATCGGTCTCGGACCTAAATGCGAAGGAACATCGTGGGTTGTCGCTTGCATGGGAATGTGAATGATAACCTCTTTCCCATTTTCCAATGCGTTCTCAGCATCGTCCTCGGAATACTCTAAAAACGGCATCACTGCCGCTGTCAGCTTGCAATCTAAACTCAGCATCTCCGAAACGCCTTTTCTCTGCAGACCGAAATCATCAATTACAATAGCAAGCTTGCCTCCTTGTTTTGCTCCGGTATGAATCCCTGCGGTCATACTGATTAGTATGCAAAGTGCCGCACTGCTTATGAGAATACTTAAAAATATGGCAAGGTGACTTGCACGAATGGTCATAAATAAAAATTTCTTTTTTGTCATAGAAACACCTCGGTTTTAGTATACGATTTTATAAGCTGTCCCATGACATAAAAAAGCGGCAGAGCCTTTGCTCTGCCGCTTTAAAAACCTTATTCTAAATAATCCTTTAACTTTTTACTTCTGCTGGGATGACGGAGTTTTCTCAATGCTTTTGCTTCAATCTGACGGATACGCTCACGGGTAACCTTAAATTCCTTACCCACTTCCTCCAAGGTTCTGGCACGGCCGTCTTCTAAGCCGAAACGAAGCTTTAAGACCATTGCCTCACGAGGTGTTAAAGTGTCTAAAACATCGCTGAGCTGTTCCTTTAAGAGCATAAAGGAAGCTGCCTCAGAAGGTGCCGGAGCATCTTCGTCAGGAATAAAGTCGCCAAGATGGCTGTCCTCTTCTTCACCGATCGGTGTTTCCAGAGAAACCGGCTCCTGAGCAATTTTCATAATTTCCCGAACCTTGTCAATTGACATGTTAAGTTCTTTTGCAATTTCCTGAGGATGCGGGTCACGGCCCAGTTCCTGCACGAGCTGTCTTGAAACACGAATCAGCTTATTGATGGTTTCAACCATGTGTACTGGAATACGAATGGTACGAGCCTGGTCCGCAATGGCACGAGTAATGGCCTGGCGGATCCACCATGTGGCATAAGTACTGAATTTATAGCCCTTTGTATAGTCAAACTTCTCTACTGCTTTAATTAAGCCCAGATTACCTTCCTGAATTAAATCCAAAAACAGCATACCGCGGCCAACATAGCGTTTTGCAATTGAAACAACCAAACGCAGATTTGCTTCTGCCAGCCGTTTTCTTGCCTCAGCATTTCCGGCAGCCATTAGTTTAGCAAGCTTCATCTCCTCATCAGGAGCAAGAAGCGGAACCTTACCGATTTCTTTTAAATACATCTTAACATGGTCGTCAACAGAAACACCTTCAACGCTGGAAATTTCCAGTGCTTCTGCGTTTAAATCAACGTCCTCTAAAGGCGGCAGGTCACCAATTTCTTCCTCAATTTTTTCAAGCTCCTTGTCCATATCGGTAACAATTTCAACGCCCTCTTTTTCAAGCGTTTCATACAGGAGCTCAATTTGTTCGGGTTCCATTTCAAACTCAGAAAGGGCATCCATGATTTCCTTATAGGTTAAAATGCCGTTTGCTTTTCCCCTTGCAGTTAAATCCAAAACGGTTTGTTGTTGTTTAGCCTCCATCTCAGGTGTCATTTCACCCTCTCCTTTCTTTAATTCTTCGGTAGATTTCATTTGCTTCTTTCACTTTACCTTCCCCGGCCAGTTTTACGGCACGTTTTTTTAAATATTCTTCTTCCAGCTTTAAAGCAGCCTCTTTGGCAGCTAAAACACTGTCCCCCTCAAAGCTGATATATAAAACAGACACCGCTGCTTTTTTGAGTGTTTCCTCGGCTATCTCTGTTAAGAAAGCGGAAGCTTGTACTTCTTCGTTGTTTTTTCTATATTCCAGAATCCGCTGAAACAGTTCCTGATGAAGCTCACTTGAAAACCATTCTTTAGAAACCGTTTCCTGCACCGTTTCAAAAACCCGACGATGATAAAAGATTAAGTTTAGTAAGGTTCGCTCGGTTTTATATGTAGCGGTGCTTTGTTCTTTTGTCAAATCAGAACGGGCGGTAGACAAACGCTCCGGCGTCCGTTCATCATACAACGTTTTATTAACTTGCTTTTTGTTTTTATAGTAAATCAGCTTGGAAACCTCTGTGCGAATGGATTCAACGGAAATATCCGTTTCTACGGAAACACGCTTAATATACGCCTCTCTTGCCATTTCGCTTTCTATATCCGCCAAAATTTTAGCGGCTTCTTCCAAAAAGCTAATTTTTTGACTTAAATCATAAATATCAAACCGTTGCCGCAGGCGTAACAACTGATATTCCACAGACTCGTTAGCAGATTTAAGGAGAGCCCGAAAGCTTTCAACACCTTTTTTCTGGATAAATTCGTCCGGGTCCTTTGCCCCCGTATAACTGACAACCTTTACAATGTTATCAGCCTCGGTTAACAGCTTAATTGCTTTCTGGGCCGCTTGCTGACCGGCTTCGTCACTATCATAGCAAACATAAACCTGGTTGGCATACCGTTTTAAAAGGCGGGCTTGTTCATCGGTTAACGCCGTCCCCAAGCCTGCAACAACGTTGGTAATACCTCTTTGGTATAAGGAGATAACGTCCATATAGCCTTCAACCAAAATCAGGCCTTCTTTCATGCCTGTCTGTTTTGCTAAATTCAGGGCAAAAAGATTTCTGCCTTTATGGAACACCGGCGTTTCCGGCGAGTTCATGTACTTTGCGTTGTCTTCTCCTAAGGCTCTGCCGCCAAAGGCAATGACATTTCCCCGAACGTCGATAATCGGGAACATTAAACGGTTACGGAATTTATCGTAAATTCTGCCTTTATCGTTTTTAACAGCCAGCCCTGCCGTTACCATTTCTTCAGGAGTATAGCCCTTTTCCTTTAAAAAGTCAATCAAATCAGACCAGGATTCCGGAGCAAAGCCAATACCAAATTTAACAGCAGTTTTACGGTCAAGACCTCGCTTTTGCATATAAGAAACGGCGACCTCGGAACCGACGGCACTCAGGTTTTCGTAAAAATGCCTTGCCGCTAAGCGGTTCATCTCTAAAATTCTTTTTCTGAGGTTTGCTGCCTCCTCGTGTTGAGGGCCGCTAAAGCTTTTTTCCTCTTCTAAGGTTACGCCGCACCGTTGAGCCAAGAAACGAAGTGCATCTACAAAGTCTAAATTCTCAGCACGCATGACAAAGTCAAAGACATTGCCGCCGGCACCGCAACCAAAACAGTAAAACAACTGCTTATCCTCGTCAACATGGAAAGACGGCGTTTTTTCTTTATGAAACGGGCAAAGACCAACATGGCTTGTCCCGTTACGCTTTAAATGCACATAACCGGAAACAAGCTCAGCAAGATTTGTCCGTCTGCTGACTTCGTTAATTGAACTTTGCTTATAACGCGGCATGTTCTCTTCTCTCCTGTTAAAAATTTAGACCAATATCTTTATTCGACGAAAAAGGTGGATTTCCTTTTTTCTGCTAACCATATAGTAACCATAATTTTACAATTTATGTAAAACTCTATTTAACCTGCCATGCATGTGGCAAAAACAGCTTTTTAAAGATGTAAATCGCGTAATTATCTGTCATACCGGCGATGTAGTCACAAACTTCACGTTCGCCGTTAAAAACAATTTCAGCAAGGCCCTCTTTTTTTAGCAAATCCGGCTCTTTGTTAAAGGTTTTAAACAAGGTAACCAAAATGCTTTTTGCTTTTTCGTCTTCTTCTTTAGCTATGGAGCTGGTATAAACATTCTGGAACATAAAGTCCCGCAGTTCCATCATTGCTTCATGAATTTCTGCTGACATAGATACCTTCGGCTGATTCTGACTGTTTTTAACAATATCAACAATCATATTGTCAATCCGTTCACCGTGGGTATTCCCCAAAACCTTTCGACATTCAGCGGGAATTGAATCAGCGGCAATCACGCCACCACGGACAGCATCGTCAATATCGTGGTTTATATAGGCAATGCGGTCAGCCAGCTTAATAATCTGCCCTTCCAAGGTTTGAGCCTCGTTGTCGCCTGCATGATTCACAATTCCGTCACGCACTTCAAAGGTTAAATTCAGGCCGTTTCCTCCCTCTAAAACATCAACCACGCGAAGGCTCTGTTCATAGTGCCGAAAGCCTTCCGTCATCAGCTGGTTTAGGGCTACCTCGCCAGAATGACCAAAGGGCGTATGCCCCAAATCGTGCCCTAATGCGATTGCCTCGGTTAAATCCTCATTTAAACGAAGGGCACGGGCAATAGTTCTTGCAATCTGCGAAACCTCTAAGGTATGGGTCAAACGCGTTCTGTAATGATCCCCCTCCGGTGCTAAAAACACCTG
The DNA here is from genome assembly GCA_017407515.1 of Clostridia bacterium. Lineage (GTDB taxonomy): Bacteria > Bacillota > Clostridia > UBA1381 > UBA9506 > UMGS755. The sequence goes on from JAFQWH010000044.1 coordinate 4,329, forward strand.
GGTTTTATGCATTAAGCGGCGAAAGGATTTTGCATGAATAATCCGGTCGCGGTCCCGCTGGAACTCTGTTCTCACATAGCAGGGGTCAATGGGTTTTTCTCTGCCACGGGTATCACAGGAACGGACAGCAAATTCAGATAAAGAGGTTTCTTCCAGCTTTTCTGTATATGCTTTAAAATTCATGTAAAAGCTCCTTTATCGCAAGATTTTATTACTATACAATGAATATATACCCTTTTTTTCGATTTTAAAACAAATTTTTTAAAAAATCTGTCCAAAATTAAAAAACAGAAGCAAATTATCTTTGCTTCTGTTTTAACAGTAAATTATTTCTTGTTTCGGTTTGCTGCTTTGTCTCTTTCCATTTTGGTCAAAAGCTTTTTCCGCAGACGAATACTTTGAGGTGTTACTTCGACAAGTTCATCGTCTGAAATAAACTCTAAGCACTGCTCAAGGCTTAAGGTGTCCGGCGTAGTTAAACGAAGTGCTTCATCACTGCCGGAAGCACGCATATTGGTAACATGCTTTTTCTTGCAGACATTTACCGTAATATCCTCCGCCTTTGCATTTTCGCCGACAATCATTCCCTCGTAAACCTTTAAGCCGGGTCCGATAAAGAGTCTGCCTCGCTCCTGTGCGTTATAAAGACCGTAGGTAACGCTTTCGCCGGTTTCCCAGGCAATCATGGAGCCGCGGCTACGGCTTTCAATTTCGCCGCAATGCGGAATATAGCCGTCTAGCACCGTGTTCATAACGCCGTTACCGCGGGTATCGCTTAAAAATTCGCTACGGTACCCAATCAACCCTCTTGAGGGAACACGGAACTCAAGACGTGTATAGCCGTTATCCGTTGGCTGCATATTCAACATTTCCGCCCGACGTTTTCCCAGCTTTTCGATGACCGTTCCAGCATAGTCCTCAGGCAGGTCGATATATAAAAGTTCCACCGGCTCTAAAACCTTGCCGTCTTTATGCTTTAAAATAACCTCAGGACGTGACACCTGGAATTCATAGCCCTGGCGACGCATGGTTTCAATTAAAATAGAAAGATGCAGTTCGCCTCTGCCGGACACTTTGAAGCAATCGGCACTGTCCGTTTCTTCTACGCGAAGGCTCACATTGGTGTCAAGCTCGCGAAACAGTCTGTCACGGAGGTGACGGCTGGTAACAAATTCACCCTCGTTACCGGCAAAAGGACTGTTGTTAACAAGAAAATTCATGGAAATTGTGGGCTCATCAACGGTAATAACCGGCAGAGGTTCAACACAAGCTGGATCGCACAGGGTTTCACCGATGCCAATATCTCCTAATCCGGAAATTAAAATAACATCACCGGCATAGGCGTCTTCTGACTCAACACGTTTCAAACCGTCATACATATAAATTTTTCCGCAGCGGACGTTTTGGGTTGTGCCATCAACACGACAAAGAGTAATACCTTGTCCGCTTTTTAAGGAGCCTCGTTCAATTCTGCCAACAGCAATTCTACCAACATATTCATCATAGTCAATGTTGGAAACAAGCATTCTAAACGGCTGCTCCGGGTCTCCCTCCGGCTTGGGCACGCGGCTGACAATGGTTTCAAACAGCGGAATTAATCCCTGCTCCATCTCGTCAGGTTCATAGCCGCTGATTCCCTCTCTCGCCGAGGCATACACAATGGGAAAATCCGCCTGTTCGTCGCTGGCACCTAAATCAATGAACAGATCAAAGATTTCGTTTACAACTTCATCAGGCCGTGCCTGAGGACGGTCAATTTTGTTGATAACAACAATAGGCTTTAGGCCAAGAGCTAAGGCTTTTTTCAGCACAAACCGTGTCTGTGGCATGGGGCCTTCAAAGGCATCAACCAAGAGCAAAACACCGTCTACCATACCAAGAACACGTTCCACTTCTCCGCCAAAATCCGCATGGCCAGGGGTATCAATAATATTGATTTTTATATCTTTATACATAACAGAGGTGTTTTTAGACAAAATGGTGATACCACGCTCACGCTCTAAGTCGTTTGAGTCCATAACACGTTCTGTTACCTGTTCATTTTCTCTGTAAATACCGCTATCTTTCAGCATAACATCAACCAAGGTAGTTTTTCCGTGGTCAACGTGTGCAATAATAGCTATGTTTCTGATTTCTTTCAATGTTAAAAGCCTCCGAAGTTAGATTCAATAAAACATCTTGGGTGCGACGCCGTAGCATCGCACCCAAAAACCGATTAAACATCAATTAAATTAACCATGCTGAGGTTGCTCAGGTTTTCTGTACCCTGCAGGCTAGCTAAGAATGCCTTTGCTGTATCAAGACTGGTCAGGCAGGGAACGGAAAGCTCAACGCTCTTACGTCTGATTTTAAATCCGTCACGGTCAGGACGGCGACCCTTGGTTGCCGTGTTAATAACCATGTTGAATCTGCCTTCCTGCAAGAGGTCTAAAATATCGGGCTCACCCTCGCCGATTTTAGAAACGGTTGTGGCAGGCACACCGTTCTGCATTAAGAATTTTGCAGTTCCCTCTGTTGAATAAATGTTATAACCCAACTCATTAAAGCCTTTTGCAATATCCAGCATTTCCGGCTTATCATTATCGCGAACCGTAATTAAAATATTGCCTGTTGTGCTCATCTTAAAGCCGGCACCTAAGAGGCCTTTATAAAGTGCTTCGGAGAAATCTTTACTAATACCCAGAACTTCACCGGTAGACTTCATTTCAGGACCTAAGGAGGTGTCTACATCATGGAGCTTTTCAAAGGAGAATACAGGAACCTTAATAGCGGTATATTCACCTTCGGGGTGAAGACCGGTGCCACAGCCCATCTCCTTTAATTTTTCGCCTAAAACGCAACGGGTTGCTAAATCTACCATTGGAACGTTGGTAACCTTACTGATATAGGGCACAGTTCTTGATGAACGGGGGTTAACCTCAATAACGTAAATTTCGCCTTCGTAGAGAACGAACTGAATGTTAACAAGGCCAACAACGTTTAAAGCTTTTGCAAGCTTCTCTGTATAGGAAACAAGTTTTTCCTTCAGTGCAGGCGTGATGGTAGGTGCAGGATATACAGAAATGGAGTCACCGGAGTGAACACCGGCACGCTCTAAATGCTCCATGATACCGGGGATTAAAATGTCGGTACCGTCGCAGATGGCATCAACTTCAATTTCCTTACCCATCATATATTTATCAATCAGAATCGGGTGTTCCTGCTTAACCATGGTGATAATGTCCATAAATTCCTTAACGTCATTATCATTATAGGCAATTTCCATACCCTGACCGCCCAGTACGTAAGAGGGACGAACCAAAACGGGATAGCCCAGCTCGTTGGCAGCTTCTAAGGCTTCTTCATGGGTGAAAACAGTTCTGCCGGCAGGACGGTCAATACCGCACTCTTCCAGAATTTCGTCAAAACGCTCTCTATCTTCTGCCGCGTCAATGTCTTCTGCTTTCGTACCTAAAATTTTAACGCCCATTTCTTTTAACGCCGCAGTCAGTTTAATAGCGGTCTGTCCGCCAAACTGTACCAAAACGCCATCAGGCTTTTCAATTTCTAAAATATGCCCAACGTCTTCAGCGGTCAGCGGCTCAAAATAAAGCTTGTCTGCTGTATCAAAGTCTGTTGAAACGGTTTCGGGGTTGTTGTTGATAATAATGGTTTCATACCCTGCTTCACGGAGAGCCCATACAGAGTGAACAGAACAGTAGTCAAACTCAATACCCTGACCGATTCTGATAGGACCGGAGCCGATAACCACAATTTTCTTTTTCTTAGAAGAAACGGTTTCGGTATATTCATCATAGGTTGAATAGTAATACGGTGTTACAGCTTCAAACTCAGCCGCACAGGTATCAACCATTTTATAAACCGGGAAAATATCGTAAAGTTCACGCATGGCACGAACGGCAATTTCAGATTTACCGGACAGTGATGCAATCAGCTTATCGGTAAAGCCCATGCGTTTGGCTGCCTTTAACAGGTCTTTTTCCAGTTCCTCGTTTTCAAGGCGTCTTTCCATATCAACCAAATTCTTCAGTTTATTTAAGAAGAACTTGTCAATGGTAGTAATTTCGTGAATCTCCTCAATGGTAACATCACGACGGAAGGCCTCACAGATAACAAAGAAACGCTCATCGTCTACGCGGGACAGTCTTTTAATAATATCCTTTTTAGAGAGTGCTTTGAGTTTCTTTAAGTCAAAAGACATAACGTTTAACTCAAGGCAACGAACGGCTTTCATTAAAGCACCTTCAATGTTGTCAGAAATTGCCATAATTTCGCCGGTGGCTTTCATCTGTGTACCCAGGGTACGCTTTGCCTTTACAAACTTGTCAAAGGGCCATTTCGGGAACTTAATTACGCAGTAGTCAACTGTTGGCTCAAAGCAAGCACAGGTTTTACCGGTAACAGCGTTCACAATTTCATCTAAACCATAACCTAACGCAATTTTAGAGGTTACTTTTGCAATGGGATAGCCTGTTGCTTTAGAAGCCAGCGCTGAAGAACGGGATACTCTGGGGTTAACCTCGATAACAGCATATTCAAAGCTTTCAGGATGCAGCGCAAACTGACAGTTACAGCCACCCTCAATGCCTAACGCATGAATGATATTTAAAGATGCATTACGAAGCATGCTGTATTCTCTCTCAGACAAGGTCTGTGCCGGAGCAATAACAACAGAGTCACCGGTATGAACACCAACAGGGTCTAAGTTTTCCATGGAACAAACGGTGATGGCGTTGCCCTTACCGTCACGGATAACCTCAAACTCAATTTCTTTCCAACCAGAGATACATTTTTCAATTAAAACCTGGTGTACACGGGAAAGACGAAGACCGTTAGGAGCAATTTCATTTAAGTCTTCTTCTGTATAAGCAATACCGCCGCCGGTACCGCCTAAAGTATAAGCCGGACGAACAATAACCGGGAAGCCGATTTCTCTTGCAAAGTCCAAAGCATCTTCATAGGTATTAACAACTTTAGAAGCAATACAGGGCTCACCGATGGATTCCATAGTGTCTTTAAACGCCTGACGGTCTTCAGCCATTTTAATAGCCTCAGTTGCCGTACCCAAAAGCTTAACGCCCATTTTTTCCAGATAGCCTTCTTCAGCCAGTTCCATTGCAAGGTTTAAGCCGGTCTGACCGCCTAAGGTCGGTAAAATACTGTCGGGCTTTTCAATTTCGATAACCTTTTTAACAGAGGCAGCAACTAAGGGCTCAATATAGATTTTGTCTGCCATCATTTTATCTGTCATGATGGTAGCAGGGTTTGAGTTAATTAAAACAACCTCAACGCCCTCTTCAGCCAGAGCACGGCAAGCCTGAGTACCGGCATAGTCAAACTCTGCTGCCTGACCGATAACGATAGGGCCGGAACCAATCACCAGAACTTTTTTTACATCTTCACGTTTAGGCATTCTCTTTTCCTCCCATCATGCTGGCAAATTCGTCTAACAAGTATTTCATGCTCTTCGGACCGGGTTTGAATTCGGGGTCATACTGCACGGAAAGTGCCGGCAGATTCTTATAGCGAAGACCTTCAACTGTCTGATCGTTTACGTTAATATGGCTGATTTCGGCAACAGCGGCATCAACGCTGTCAGCTAAAACTGCGTAGCCGTGGTTCTGACCGGTAACAAAGGTCAAACCGGAAACAACATCTTTAACAGGCTGGTTAGCACCGCGGTGACCAAACTTCAGTTTTTCAGTTTTTGCACCCATAGAAAGTGCTGCCAGCTGATGCCCTAAACCGATTCCTAAAAACGGTTTTCCGGAAGTAAGCAAGGCTTTTACTTCGGGAAGCAGCTCGGGGTATGCCATAGGATCCCCGGGGCCGTTAGAAACCACAAAACCGTCATAACCGCCGGAAAGTATGGTTTCAGCTTTGGTGCTTGCCGGATACACCGTTACCTTTGCACCGCGACTGGTTAAGGAATCAACAGTAGTTCTTTTTAAGCCACAATCCAAAACAGCAACGTTTAAGCTTCCTTCGCCGACTGTGTAGCTTTCCTTGCAGGTAACAGCATCAACCAAAGCATCAACTTTATAGTTCTTAATTTCTTCTTCATAGTCAGAAAAGTTGAAATTTTCTTCAGTGATAATCATACCGTTCATAGAACCCTGGGTACGGAGAATTCTGGTAAGTGCCCGGGTGTCAATACCGGTAATTGCAATTACATTTTCGCTGACCAGGTAATCTTCTAAAGTTTCTTTGCAGCGGAAATTATTGGGATACTCTGCTGCTTCTTTCATAATAAGGCCTCGAACCTGTGCTTTTTTTGACTGACAGTCATCACGGTTGATGCCGTAATTACCGATAATGGGATAGGTCATGGTCACAATCTGACCGGCAAAAGACGGGTCAGTAATTGCCTCTAAGTAGCCGACCATACCGGTTGTGAAAACAATTTCGCCAACTACCCTGCCGGCGGCACCTAAGCTTACGCCTTCAAAAACGGTACCGTCAGAAAGTGCTAGATATGCTTTTTTCATAGCTTAACTTCCTTTCTGTATAATAACGCTTAAATATACTGCATAATATCGTCACGCATACGAATAGCCTCGTCATACGCCGCTTTTGCAAAGTCTTCGGGTTTGTAGTCGCCTTTTTGATAAGCACACATAATACCCCGGGAAGAGTTCACAATTGCACCCAGGCCGTTTTTATCAAATGCACCGGCAACATCTTTCGCACCGCCGCCCTGTGCACCGTAGCCGGGCACTAAGATATAAGACTTCGGCATCAGGCTGCGAAGCTCTGAAAGCTGCTTCGGATAGGTAGCACCTACAACCGCACCGACAGGTGTGTAGCCGTATTTGCCTTCTAAGCCTTCGCCCCAACGATTAACCATGGACGCCATTTTTTGACAAATCATTTCTCCATCTACTAATAAATCCTGTAATTCACCGGAAGACGGATTTGAGGTTTTAACCAGTACAAAGATAATTTTTCCAAAGTCACGGCAAGCCTCAACAAAGGGTTTAATACCGTCTGTTCCCAAGTAGCCGTTAACGGTTAAGCCTTCGCTTTCCAGCTCGTTTGCCACTTCAATTTCGCCGGCGTTAACTTTTGCTAAATAAGCACCGGCATATGCTTCAGCGGTTTTACCGATGTCGTTTCGCTTACCGTCTAAGATAACGTACATACCCTTTTCTCTGGCATAAGAAATAGTCTCAGCCAAAGCGTTAAGACCGGAAAGACCGTACATTTCGTAGTACGCAGACTGGGGCTTTACAGCCGGAACAACATCACAAAGACCGTCAATTAAGCCTTTGTTAAACTCTAAAAGAGCCGCACCCACTGCCTTGTTGGTTTTACCGTACTTGGCAATAGCCGCTTCCTGGATATAGCCGGGGACATATTCCCAGCGAGGGTCAAGACCTGCAACGGTCGGGTTCTTTTTTTCTTTAATTTTTTCAATTAAAATATCAATAGACATAAGGCACTCTCCTTTTATCGTTTGTAAACAACCTTGCCGCCGCAAATGGTACAGTCTACTCTGCCGTAAACCTCCCAGCCGTGGTAAGGCGTGTTTTTAGACTTTGAAGCAAAGGTTTCTTTATCAACGGTATATAACTCGTCCATAGAGAAAATAACAATGTCAGCATCAGCCTGTTCTTCAAGCTTACCCTTATTCAAGCCTAAAATGTTAGCAGGATTACAAGACATTTTTGCTAAAAGCTCAGAAAGGGTTAACAGGTTCTTTTTAACCAGATAGGTAATTCCCAGGCAAAGAGAGGTTTCAAGACCTACAATGCCGTTTGCTGCCACAGCAAATTCAACCTCTTTTTCATCTCTGTGATGGGGTGCGTGGTCAGTTACAATGGCATCAAGCGTACCGTCACAAAGACCGGCAATGATTGCATCAACGTCTTTTTGCGTTCTGAGAGGCGGGTTCATTTTAGCGTTAGTGTTAAAGCCCTCTACTGCTTCTTCTGTTAATGTAAAATAATGAGGACAGGTTTCAGCTGTAACTAAAATACCCTGTTTTTTTGCCTGGCGGATAATTTCAACACCGCCTGCTGTGCTGACATGGGCAATATGAATCCGTTTGCCGGTTTCCTTTGCAAGAATAATATCTCTTGCAATCTGCACTTCTTCAGCCGCATTGGGAATTCCCTTAAGGCCTAAACGCGTTGACACAATGCCTTCGTTCATAGAACCGCCAGCAACTAAGGAAAGGTCTTCACAATGGGAGATAACCAGCATATTAAACATATCAGCGTATTCCATTGCATGACGCATAAGTTCCGGGTTTGAAACCGGACGTCCGTCATCGGAGATTGCCACAGCACCGGCTTCTTTCATATCGCCGATTTCTGCAAGCTGTTCTCCTTTCTGACCCTTGCTGACAGCACCAACGGGATATACGTTAACGCTGCCTACCTGTGCCGCCTTGTTTTTAACATACTCAATTAAGGGAGCATTATCTAAAACCGGTACTGTGTTGGGCATACAGCAAACAGAGGTAAAACCGCCCTGTGCTGCAGCGAGAGTACCGCTTTTAATATCTTCTTTATATTCAAGACCGGGTTCGCGGAGATGCACGTGCATGTCAATGAGCCCCGGTGCAACAATTTTGCCTGCCGCATCAATGACTTTATCAGCACTCTCGGTAAGGTTTTCGCCGATTTTCTGTACAACGCCGTCAACAATATAAACATCACAAACAGAGTCAAAACCGTTTGCAGGGTTTACCACTCTGCCGCCTTTAATTAAAATCTTCATATCACTCAGCTCCTTTTTGCAAGAATGTTCAGAACTGCCATACGAACAGCAACACCGTTTGTTACCTGCTCATCAATGACAGCACGGTCTAAATCCATAACCTCTGTGCAAAGCTCGATACCGCGGTTAACCGGGCCGGGATGCATGATCAGTGCATCTTCTTTTGCAAGCTTAAGGCGTTCAGAGTTGAGACCGAAAAACTTGGAATATTCTCTCATGCTGGGAAGCAAACCGCTTTGCTGGCGTTCTTTCTGCAGTCTTAAACACATAACAACATCAGCACCTTTAATAGCGGTTTCAACGTTTTCGTAAACGGAAACACCAAGGTCAGCAATGTCGCGGGGCAACAGAGTTGCAGGAGCACCCAGAGCCACTTCAGCACCCAGCTTGTTAAGTGCATAAATATTGGAACGAGCTACACGGCTGTGAGCAATGTCGCCGATGATGGCAACCTTTAAGTCTTCAATCTTTCCCTTTTTCTCTTTCATAGTTAAAAGGTCTAAAAGTGCCTGTGTCGGGTGTTCGTTCATACCGTCGCCGGCATTGACAACAGCAGCGTTTGTATGCTGTGCAATGAGGTGCGGTGCACCGGACATCTGGTGACGGATAACAATAACATCTGTTCCCATAACGTCCAGCGTTCTGGCTGTGTCAATCAGGCTTTCTCCTTTTTGTACGCTGGAGCCGGAAGCTGTCATATTGGCAGCATTAGCACTCATATACTTTGACGCAAGCTCAAAGGACATTCTGGTACGGGTACTGTTTTCATAGAACAGCGTAACCACGGTTTTGCCCTGCAGATGCGGCGTTTTCTTAGCGTTCTGCATTAAAAGCTGTTTCATAATTTCCGCTTGATACAAAATATAACGGATTTCTTCAGCAGACAGTTCTTTCATTCCCAGTAAATCTTTACTTGAAAGCTTCATGTTCTTCCCCCTGACTTTATGAGCTTTTAGCCCTTAAATTTTTTCTAAAGAAACTTCATTACAACCGTCTAATTCATTAAAACAAACGTGAACCAGTTCGCTTTTTGAGGTTGGAATGTTTTTACCTACATAATCTGCACGAATAGGCAGTTCTCTGTGACCTCTGTCAACCATAACAGCAAGTTCAATTTTTTGTGCCCGGCCCAGCTCCATAATCGCCTCAATAGCGGCACGGACCGTACGACCGGTAAACAAAACATCATCAACTAAAACAATTTTTTTGTCAAAAATGGAAAAATCAATGCTTGTCCCGTTAATCACCGGCATATCAGACCGAAGACTTAAGTCATCACGGTAAAAACCAATGTCTAAAATACCCATGGGAACCTCTTGACCCTCAAGTTCTTCCAGCTTTGCCTTTAAAAGTTTCGCCATCAAAACGCCACGACGCTGTATACCGATAAGCGTAAGGTTTTCAAGGCCTTTGTTTTTTTCAATAATCTCAAAGGCGATTCGGGTAATAGCTCGCTGCATTGCAGCTTCATCCATAATAATTGAACGGGTTTGTTCCATGTTGTTTCCTCCTGTTTGAAAGAAATAAAAAAACTCTTATTGCAAGATGCAATAAGAGTGTACAGGTAGACCTATCCCATTATCTGTTGTAAGCACCTTATCAGCATCTCTGTACCAATTTAAAGGCATATATACATAGTATTATCTAACAAGAAATATTGTATCACAAAAATTTATGATTGTCTACATTTTTTTCATATTTTTTTATATTATTTTTTAATTTTCTGAGGTAAGCCGTCCGTTTTCAAAATGGAGAGCTCTGTCACAGAAATCAGCAGCCGCTTTTTTATGGGAAACTAAAATACAGGTTTTATCCTGTCGCTCTTTTAAAGCTGTTAAAATTGCAAGTTCTGTCACTTCATCTAAAGCTGAGGTTGCTTCGTCAAGTAAAAGAACCGGTGCATCACATAAAATCGCACGAGCTACGGCAAGACGCTGAATTTGTCCCTCGGAAAGACCAAGACCACCCTCGCCCAGTTCGGTGTCAAGTCCCTCGGGAAGAGATGCTATAAAGTCCCAGATTTGTGCGTCCCGTGCCGCCTTTATAATCTGTTCTTCAGAAACATCTGTTTTAAAGAACATAATGTTCTCACGAATAGTACCTGAAACAATCAGATTTCCCTGAGGTACATAGGAAAACAGCTGCTTTTTCTCGCAAAGCAGGCTTCGTTTTATTCCGTTTTCAAGCACCAATTCTGCCATTCCTGTTTGCGGAACTAAAATACCCAACATAATTTTAAGCAGAGTGCTCTTGCCGGTTCCGGAAGTGCCGGTAATCAAAATAAATTCTCCCGGCTTTACCGAAAAATCAGCATTTTCCAAAATCTTTTCATCACGGTAGGCAAAACCAATATCAGAGAGACGAATTTCAGCCCAATTTTCTGTGCCCCACTCTGTTTTATCGCCTATGGTGTCCTGCGGCAATTTTTCAAGTTCCATCAACCGTTCAGCAGAAGCAATCATGCTGTAATACTGGGGGAACAAAGAAGAAAGCCCCTGAAAAGGGGTTTGAATTTGACCAACAAGCTGCAAAAGGGCGGTAAGCGTACCAAAAGTCATAACCCCGTTTGCAATTTTATAAGCACCCCAGGCAAGAGCAAAATAATACCCGGCAGTTAATCCAATATAAAAGAAAACATTAGCAATAACGCTTAAGTGATTTCTCTTTAAATTCATTTTAAAGAGTTTTTCCAGCAAAGTTTTGCTCCGCCCTGCTGCAGAGTTGGCTGAACCGAAAGCCTTAATAACCAAAACATTTTTCAGGGTTTCCTGCATATAAGATTTAACAGCACCGTCTGCCTCCTGACAGTTTTTATGGAGCTGTTTCATTTTTCTTCTATAAATATATGCTGTTAAGAAAATCAAAGGACCAAGTCCTAAACATAGCAGTGCAAAATAGGGGTCTAAAACATACAACGCTAAAAAGCAAGCAATAATTTTTGTCAAATAAAAAATAAGCTGCGGTAGCATCTGGATTAAACCGTTTGCCAAAACACCAACATCACTGTTGATTCTGTTTAACAATTCCCCGGTATGAAATTCGGAAATTTTCATATAATCTTTTCGGAGAATGGTTTCAAACAGCCGTGTTTTAAAACGGATATTAAACCGCCCGGTAACATGCACAAGGGCAACGGTTTGAAAAATTTCCAAAACCAGTTGAAAAATTAAAAAGGAAAAGAGAACCACTGCTTCACGAATCAAATTGCCCGGCATCTGCCCTGTGGCAATATCCAGTACACGCTTAGAAAGAAGTGCAAAAAACACACCCATCAGAGAAATTATCATTCCCGTCAGAGTCATAACAAAAATACCCGGCCAGATAAATTTTGTTTTTTTAAGAATCCACTTCATCTTTTGTCTCCAATCGTTCCATTCGCTTAACAATCCGCCCGCCAAAACGCACTAAGGGTAAAAGCAGACGTCTGAATAACCGACCGTAGCCCCAAACAAAGGCATAAACCCGACACCACCAGGTTTTGCAGGAAATATACCGCCCGTTTCTGTAAAATCCGGGCACAACTGCTTTAATCTGGCTCGGTTTAATAGGTCCATCAAGGGCAATTTGATTATCACCGACAATCATGTACCCCTCAGGACCGCATTTAACAATTCTGTGCAGGATTGCCTTACCTCTGTCCTGCACATACAAAACAATATCAAATTTACGTACTGTTTCCGGCTTTTTTAAAACAACACTGTCCATTCTATCCCTAAGAAGCGGCATCATGCTGTTGCCGGTTACCGTCATATTAACAGACTTTCCCTCGTTTAAAAGCTCTTCTAAAAATGGCAGAAGAACCTCGGTGGGTACCTGTTCATAGCAAGCTTTAGGCTTCATCTAAAATATGATTCTCCTTCAAAATTTTCAGAAATTCACGAACGTCTGTGCGGGCCGTTTCTGCATCAATACGGTATTCCTTGGTCATAGCTTCAACCAAATCGTCTTCCGTGCAGTTTTTTTCGAGGCAACCCCACAAAAAAGCACCGCTTTCATTTAATGTCAGCATAAGCTGGAGATTTACAAGATTTTCACCAACAGGAACAGCAACGGTGCTGCCTGCAATTGTCTTTAAAATAAAACCGTCTTTAATTTTCATACGAGCACTTCCCTTTAAACTTACTTTATATTTTATTGTACTATAAAGAAAATAAAATTACAAGACTAAATCGAAATAATAATTTTTGTCACTTGTAAAATAGAAAATTGTATGATACAATAAAATCATGTAAAATTTTTAACCATTTAGGAGGTTAACAAATGAAAAAAGTTTTGGTGTTATCACTTGTTGCAATTTTATTGCTCTCTACTTCTGTCATCGGTGTTTCTGCTATGTCTTTTACCGATTTAACAGAAGGTCACTGGGCATATGCCAATGTTCAAACTTTAGTCAACGACGGTACTGTCCGCGGTTATGAAGACGGAAGTTTCCGTCCCAACGGAACGGTTACCCGTGCAGAATTCGTTAAAATGTTAGGCGTTAGCTCTGTCGTTCGTGACTTCCCGTATAGCGACGTAGCTCCGGAGCATTGGGCGTATACATACATCATGGGTGCTAACTTCCCCGAAGATAACAGCAATTTATTCAAACCTGACGTTCCTATTACCCGTGGCCTGGTTGCTGAGCTTTTATGGAGACGGGGCGGTATGCAAAATGATACCTTTATCCCCTCTATTATTACTTCGCAGTATCCTCAGAATCCTGCCGCTGCAGGCTGGGTATATGCTACCGGTTTAATGCGTGGTGACGGTGACGGTATAAACCTGCGTCTAAATGATACCTTAAGCCGTGCCGAAGCCGCTACCTTAATCGTTCGTTCCCGCACAGCTGCACAAAACAAAGCAACCTTTAACCAGGTGGTTAACGAAGATGTTGTAAAGAATGTTTATAATGCTTTAAATCTCTTTGACGGTGCTCCCTATGAGCCGAACAAAGCTTTAACCAACGGCGAAATGGCTCGTGCTGCTCTGCGTATCGGTAGCGAACAGACAACCCTTTCCTATAAAAATCTCACCGCTTCTGCCGATTTTGAACATCCTTACGCAAAAGATTTGGTCTGTGTATTTAATCCTTTGGGCGTAACCAAACTGTCTGCTTCTTTTGCTGATAAAAAAGCTACCTTTGCCGATACCGTTTCTGCTCTTTCTTATCAGTTTATTGTAAAAGCCAACAAGGGGCAAAGCTACGGCGAAAAAACAGAAGGACTGCCTTCTAATATTACCGGTATGATGAATGTCTGCTTGACATATGCTAAAAACGAAGGTATTATTTCCTTAAAAGAAAACTTAAACGCTCAGGTAACGGTTCGTGACTTTACAATTTTATGTATGCTCTATGACCACGTTGTCGGCACACAAACTTATATTACAACTGATGACCACCCGGTTACTGCCTATGTTAAAAAGGACCAGTCACTTTTACTGATTCCCGAAAGCTACGGTAACTACCGCGTTCGCGTTGCCGGTCTGCCGTATGCGTTATATGATGCATCTTTTAACGATGTCCTTGAAACACCGATTCAGACTTATGACTTTGCCCGTGAATACAGCTCCATTTTCATGAGCATGCTCCGGCATTTAAAATCCACCGTCGCTCAGAAAACCGGTGCTGACATTCGTCTGACCTATTATCCCTCACTGGTTTGCAAAAACAGCAACGGTTACACTATGAGAATCGCTTGTGATGTGGTTTCTCTAAACGGCACCAAAGCTTTCTCTGAGCTGTTCCCGGTAAAAGCCGGTATGCAGGGTGCGGATACCCCGCTTACAAAGGGCAGCCGTATTTACTTTGACTTATCCACCGGTTCAACCATCGGTTCTGTCACCTTAACAAGTGACGCGGCTTTCGTTGACCAGATTGTTCCCGTTCAGTAATTTTTAAAATCCTTTGCGGTATAGCTTTACAACAGCTATACCGCTTTTTTATACGAACTTTTTCTTGCACTTTGCCGTCAGGTATTATATAATAAATTATATAAAACAGAGTTTAGGTGACCGTTATGACAAAAAAAGAAAAAATTTTGAAAATAAAAGAATATTTTGACGCTGCGTATGCTGACGCTGACTGCTCTCTCTGCTATAAAGACCCCTTTCAGCTTCTGGTTGCAACTCAGCTTGCCGCACAATGTACCGATGCCCGGGTAAACCTTGTTACCCCCGGCTTATTTGCAAAATTCCCGACGATAAAAGCCTTTGCCGAGGCAGATATATTAGAAATGGAAGAGGCTATTAAATCAACAGGATTTTATCATAATAAGGCACGGAATTTAATTGCCTGTGCCCAAAAGCTGTTATCAGATTTTGGCGGCGTTGTGCCGGAGACTATGGAAGAGCTTCTCTCCCTGCCCGGTGTTGGCAGAAAAACTGCCAACCTTTTAATGGGCGATGCCTTCGGCAAACCCTCTATCGTGGTCGATACCCACGCAAAGCGTATCACCGGCAGATTGGGGCTGACCAAGAACACAGACCCGACCAAAATTGAAATGGATTTATGGAAAATTGTGCCGGAAAATTACGGCAGCACTTTTTGTCATCAGCTTGTCTATCACGGCAGAGCTCTGTGTATGGCCCGAAGTCCGAAATGTGCTCTCTGCGGCTTGCAGGAAGTTTGTGACTATTATAAAAAGACGGTAAAATAAAAGCGAGGGAACAAGATTGAAAACCAGACTGGATATTCTCTTAACCGAAAAGAATTTAGCCGAAAGCCGGGAAAAAGCAAAGGCTATTATCATGACCGGCATCGTCTATGTAGATAACCAAAAATGCGACAAGCCCGGCACTATGATAGATGACAGCCAAACCGTCGAGGTCCGCGGCAAAACCCTGCCCTATGTCAGCCGTGGTGGCTTAAAGCTGGAAAAAGCAAAAGAGGTTTTTGACCTTTCCTTTACGGATAAGGTCTGTATGGATACCGGTGCTTCTACCGGCGGTTTTACAGACTTAATGTTGCAAAACGGAGCTAAAAAGGTTTATGCTGTTGATGTTGGGTACGGCCAGCTTGCCTGGAAACTGCGAACTGATGAAAGAGTTGTAAACTTAGAGCGAACCAACATTCGCCACTTAACTGATGAACAGGTGCCGGAAGCCCTAGATTTTGCTTCCGCCGATGTTTCTTTTATCTCTCTGTATCACGTGATTCCCGTGGTCTATGAGCGTTTAAAAGAAAACGGTACTGCCGTTTTTTTAATCAAACCCCAGTTTGAGGCAGGCAGAGAAAAAGTCGGCAAAAAAGGGGTTGTCCGTGACCCGGAGGTGCATATTGAAGTCATCGAGAAAATCTTCGGCCTCGTAACTGAGCAAGGGTTTGGGGTTTTAGGTTTAGACTTCTCCCCTATAAAAGGTCCGGAGGGTAATATCGAATATTTGATTTACCTGCAAAAAAATGCCGACTCACGGATTACAAGCGAGTCAGCAACTGAAATTGTAAAAAACGCACACGAAGCGTTGGATAAATAAAAAAAGAGCCGTTGTCGGCTCTTTTTTATATGTTTAACAATTTTTCTGCGTTATCATGAAGAATCTTCTCTTTTTGTTCTTCGTCTAAATCAAGGCTTTTAATCGCCTTTATTTCCGTTTCGGGGTTTCCCCAGGGGAAATCCGTCGCAAATAAAATTTTATCCGGATTATGGCTTTTCAGCATAGCAAGAAGCGTTTCTTTATCTGTAAACCCGGTTGCACAGGAAGTATCAATAAATACATCGTTTCCGATAATGTATTCCCTGGCTTCTTCCACCATCTGAAACCCTGCCATATGGGCAAAAACAACTTTTTCACCTGAAAATAGCCCCAGGGTTTCTGCCATAGCCTTCGGCGTAGCATGAACGGGATTTGGCAAGCCTAAATCCAGACCTGTATGAAACAGCAAAACAAAACCACGCTTTAAAATCGCCTCATAAACAGGCTGCAGCTTAGGGTCATTTATAAAAAAGTTCTGATAATCCGGGTGGAGCTTAATACCTGCAATACCGGCGTCTTTCAGCCTGTCCAGCTCGTATGTAAAATTTTCTGCCTCCGGGTGCACACTGCCGAAAGGAACAATCTCACCGTATTGTTTGCAAGAAATTGCAAAATCGTTAACCTTGGTCATCTGCCGAGGGTTGGTGGCAATATTTTGCTGTACACAAAGTCCCACACCGGCATTTCGCATTTTTTCCAAGGTCATTGTTACCGTTCCGTCAGAATAGGGCGAAAGACCGGACCATTCCGCAAGGAGCGATATAGTTTTTTGAGCCAGAGAATCCGGGAACATATGTGTATGAAAATCTATAACCATGACTTCACCTTATTAAACGCTGTAAATCAAATCATCATAAGTGGGAATCGGCCAGTCTTCCTTGCCGACAATCGTTTCCAGCTCATCAGCATATTTTCTGATTTCGTCCATAGCTGTTGCTAAAGAATCACGAACATATTTTGCCTGAGCAATATGGTCACCGTCAAGCCTTTCAGACTTCTCTACTGCGTGTTCCAGTTTTTTCGTAGCCTTATGTAATAAAGTGATGTTGTTTGTCAGCTTCCGCAAGGTTTCTTCTGCCGGCAGAATATCGCACCCTGCCTCTTTAATATGCAAAATTGCCTTTGCGGTTTTATCAGCAAAACCAAGGCACGCCGGCATAATCTGACGGTTTACCATTTGCAACAGCGTATGTGCTTCAATGCTGACAATCTTTGTATATTTCTCCAGCTTAATTTCATATCTGGCACGAAGTTCCGTTTCGGTGTAAACATGATGTTTTTCAAACATCTCGATAGATTCCGGTGCGATAAAGGCGGCATAAGAATCTACGGAATTGTTAATGTTTGGCAAACCTCTGCGTTTTGCCTCGTTAATCCATTCCTCACCGTATCCGTTGCCGTTAAAGATAATCCGTTTATGTTTTTTGATAATCTCAGCAAGGAGTGTATGTAATTCCTTTTTAAAGTCTTTTGCCTGCTCCAAGCGGTCAGCAATCTTACAAAAACTATCAGCCACAATGGTGTTTAAAACCGTATTCGGGCCGGCAATAGACGCAGAAGACGGCACCATACGAAATTCAAATTTATTACCGCTAAAGGCAAAGGGTGAGGTTCTGTTTCTGTCAGTTGAATCAAGTGACAGGTTCGGCAAGCTGGGCACGCCGGTGTCTAAAACACCGCCAAACTTTGCGGAATGTTCTTTTCCCTTTTCAATCTGTTCCAAAATATCAGTCAGCTCATCGCCCAGGTAAATGGAAATAATAGCCGGCGGTGCTTCCAAAGCTCCCAAACGGTGGTCGTTACCGGCGTTTGCCGCTGAAGCACGGACCAGTGCCGCATGGTCATCAATAGCACTGATAATAGCACAAAGCACCAGCAGAAACTGTGCGTTTTCTCCAGGGGTTTTACCGGGATTTAAGAGGTTCACACCCTCCGGTGTCGTCATAGACCAGTTATTGTGTTTACCCGAACCATTTAAGCCGGCAAAGGGTTTTTCATGCAAAAGACAAACCATACCGTGATGGTCGGCAATTTTCTTCATCAGCTCCATGGTAATCTGGTTATGGTCACAGGCAATGTTCACCGTTTCAAAAATCGGTGCAAGCTCGTGCTGTGCCGGAGCTGCTTCGTTATGCTTGGTTTTAGAAGGAACGCCCACCTTCCAAAGTGCTGTATCCAGCTCTTTCATATAGGCTGAAACCCGTTCTTTTAAAGTGCCGAAATAATGGTCGTCCATCTCCTGGGTTTTCGGCGGCTTGGCTCCCAGCAGGGTTCTGCCGGTAAACACCAGGTCAGGCCGTTGTTTCCACATTTTTTTATCCACTAAAAAGTATTCCTGCTCAGCACCACAGCTAACCTGAATTCTATCTGTTGTTTCATCGCCAAACAAACGCAGAATACGAACTGCCTGCTTAGAAAGAGCTTCAACGGAACGCAGAAGCGGCGTCTTTTTATCTAAGGCTTCCCCGTTATAAGAGCAAAAAGCCGTAGGAATACACAGGGTTAAACCACTGGAATCTTCTTTTAAAAACGCAGAGGAGGTACAGTCCCAAGCCGTGTAACCTCTGGCTTCAAAGGTAGCACGCAGACCGCCGGAGGGAAAGCTTGAAGCATCAGGCTCGCCTTTAATTAAGGCCCTACCGGAAAACGCCGTAATCACCTGACCGCCTTCGCCTAAATCTAAAAAGGAGTCATGTTTTTCCGCAGTAAAACCATTGAGGGGCTGAAACCAGTGGGTATAATGAGTTGCACCGTGCTCAATTGCCCAATTTTTCATGGCGTTGGCAACAACCTCTGCCACCTGCGGGCTGAGGGGTGCACCTTTATCAATGGTTTTTTTCAGTTCCCGAAAGGTTTCTTTCGGCAAACGCTCACGCATAACGCTTTCATTAAACACGTGACTGCCGTAAATTTCCTGTAATTTGCAATCTGACATATGAACCTCCATCAAAACGCTTTTGTCAAAACGTAAAACTCTTATATATTGTAACGCAAAAAGTTAAGGTTTGCAAGACTTTATAGGGCCTCTTTAATCTCTTTCCCATTTTTACGTCTGAAATAGACAACAAGTGTAAGACCCACTACAAAGCAAATCGCCGCCAAAACCTGAGAAATTCGAAAAGTTCCAAGCCAAAGGCTGTCTTCTCGCATACCCTCAATAAAAAACCGTCCTAATCCGTAACCGGTTAAATACCAAAGGAAAATTTCTCCTTTAAATTTCTGATATTTTTCAAAGACGTTAATTAAAATAAACACCAAAATGTTCCAGGCAGATTCATACAAAAATGTGGGATGAACTGTAATACCGCGGTTTACAATTTCCATACGAAAAAGTGCCGTTTGCGTATGACCGCCATAGGCCTCAGCATTCACAAAGTTGCCCCATCTGCCTATAATCTGACCGATTAAAAGACCAAAAGAGCCAATATCGGCTATAACAGGAAAGGACAGTTTCTTTACACGGCAATAAAACAGCGTTGAAAGACACGCACCGATAACCGCACCGTAAATAGCACTACCGCCTTCCCAGATTCTGAAAACGCCCCAAAAATCATTTGCATAGTCCTGCCAACTGAAAATTACATAATAGATTCTGGCAAAAATAATTGATGTCGGCAGACCCCAGATTAAAATATCCAGCAGTGTATCGTCGGAAATGCCACGGGGTTTTGCTTTTCGTTTGCAGAAAAAATAGGCCAAAACAACACCCAAAGCAATTAAAACACCATACCAATGAATGGATACGCCAAAAAAAGTAAATTCCGTTGGAATGGTCATTGGGCCGATACCGATCCCCGGAAAAGCTATTGTATTTGTCATGTTCCTCTCCCCTTTTTCTGTGACCTCTTATTGCGGCATAATAACAGATAAAACCGAACGCTCAGGGTCAAAATAGGACCGCAATCTTTTGTTTAAATCTTCCAGGGTAA
>JAFQWH010000045.1 GCA_017407515.1 Clostridia bacterium
AAGAATTACAACCGGTGCTATAGGCGGTCATAACTTTTTAGTGGTAGATGGTGTTTTGGTGCAGGAACTGATTGCTCCTAATCCGATTTGTGGTGGTCATGTAGGTTTTTCGCCATATTCAACCATGTTGAAGATTAAAGATATTGAAGTCAGAGAAATTTGTTGGGAAGAACGGATTCAAATCTACGAACCGGAATTTTAGAATTTAAGAAAAATAAAAGGAGAATGACAATGGGTAAATCAACAGACTTTCGTTATAATACAGGTGCTACCCGCGTGCCTTGGGCAGCGGTTGGTGAAAACTATAACGTGCATGACTTAATGGAAATCATTAAGTTCTTAATGCAGGGCGAGGGCAAAGAATATGATGATGCCCTAGAGGCTGTTTGGCAGCAGGTTAAAAAGCTGGACGCTTTGGCAACCCCGCCGGGCAAGCTTTCCTTAGGCAGTAAAGTTGAAGAAGCAGAAGAAGCCTGTAACAAATACTTAGGTACAACATCTTCCACCTTTGTAACCAACGCAACTGCCGGCTTTGAAATTGCTTATAAATATGCAAATTTAAAACCCGGTGATGAGGTTATTGTACCGGCTATTACCTTTGTGGCAACTATGGCGTATCCTTTGGCGGTGGGTGCAAAACTTGTTTTTGCTGATGTTGACCCCAAGACCATTAACATGGATCCGGCTGACGTTGCAAGAAAGATTACTGACAAAACAAAAATGATTGTGCCTGTACATATTGGTGGCTATCCTGTTGATATGGACCCCATCATGAAGCTTGCGAAAGAACATGATATTTTAGTTTTAGAAGATGCGGCTCACGCTTTCGGTGCTATGTATAAAGGTAAGAAAATCGGTACCATTGGTGACTTTGCGGCATTCTCTATGCACGAAGTTAAAAACATTACCTCCTTTGGTGAGGGTGGTATCGCCACAACTAATGTTCCCGGTTTTGAAAACGAAATGAAGCGTGCCCGTTTCTTAGGTCTTGATTTTAGCTGCCCAATTAAAGACTGGCTCTATAACATCACCCCCATTCAGGGTAAGTATGCACCCTTTGTGGCAGGCAACTCTTCTACAACCGAAATTCAGGGTCTGGGTCTTACCCTGCAGGTTGCCCGTAATGAAGAAATTATTGAAGAAAGAAAAAATGCGGCTGCATATCTTTCAAAGAGATTTGCTGAAAATGATGCCCTCATTCC
This sequence comes from Clostridia bacterium, assembly GCA_017407515.1. GTDB lineage: Bacteria > Bacillota > Clostridia > UBA1381 > UBA9506 > UMGS755. The sequence goes on from JAFQWH010000045.1 coordinate 1,203, forward strand.
TCAGGATTTAGGCAATGAAGATATTAAACCCACCTTCCACCTGTATCTGCTCCAGATTGACCCTGCTAAAGCCGGTGGCGATGTGCAGGTGCTGAAAAAGAAGCTGGAAGAAAAGGGCGTTACCCAGATTGCTCACTTTGGCCCTCTGTACCGCTTTAAAGTGGTTCAGGACATGGGTTATGACTCAGACGAAATTGCAAAAACCTGTCCTAACTGTGAAGAAGTGTTCTACAAGAAATTTACTCATCTGCCTCTTTACGGTTTGAGCCAGGAACAGCTGACCTATATGGCAGATGCCGTTTTGGAATCTGTTGCTGAAATGCAGGCAGGCAAATAAAGGAGGAAGTTATTATGGCATACTATATGAACCAAATGTCCGTGCGTGACATGGAGGAAGCTATTCAAAAAACCAAGACCGTTATTATCCCCACAGGCGTTGTGGAGCAGCACGGCTACCATCTGCCGTTATCTACGGATATTTTAAATGCTACAAGACCGTTAGAAATTGCCGGTGATAAATTAAATGCCGTTGTGGCTCCTGTGGTTAACTACTGTTTTTCCGGTGGCGATCTTTTAGGAACGGTTAATGTAAGCCCCAACACCTTTGGCTTATATATTTCCGAAATTTGTTCAGAATTTGTCCGTATGGGCTTTGAAAACATTATCGTGTTCTTAGGTCATGCCGGTACAGACAATATCAATGCATTACGAAACAGCCTGCAGATGCTTCTGCGTCGCAATCCGGAGATGCATGAAAAAATAACCATCTCTTTAGTCGAGTGCTGGAAATTATCTCCCACCTGGCTCAGCGGCTTTAATTTAGAGCCGGAGCACGATTTCCACGCCGGTATGATGGAAACGAGTTTAATGATGTATTGGAATCCTGAACTGGTTGGAGACGAGATTGTGATGGATGATGAATATATTTCCCGCATGATGCGTACCGATCAGGACTGGTTTGAAAAACGCGAAAAACGCATTGACAGTCCTTTTATGATTGAAAAAGTAGGCCAGCGGGACGAAATTAAGGTTGGCGTTATGGGGCTTCCTCATGAAGCAAGCCGGGAACTGGGCGAAAAAATTTGCAATGAAATCGTTGATAACTTAGTTGAGTATGTCAACGTATTAGAAGCAAACCGGAAGGGTTGAGAACATGAAAATTAAATGGGGCGTTATCGGCTGTGGCGGTATTGCGGACCGCAGAACCCTGCCGGGCATGATGTTGGCAGAAAATGCAGAGCTTATTGCCGTAATGGACGCAAATCCTGAAGCTGCAAACCGTTGCAAAGAAAAATATAACGCAAAATATGCCTTTACGAAGATTGAAGACCTTTTGTCACTGGCAGAAATCGAGGCGGTGTATATTGCATCGCCCGTTTTCTGCCATAAAGAGCAGTGCTTACTTGCGGCAAAAGCAAAAAAACATATTTTACTGGAAAAGCCTATGGGACTTACCACAGAGGAATCTACTGAAATTGCGGCAATCTGTGAGCAAGAGGGCGTGAAGCTGGGCGTTGCATTTATGATGCGATTTCACAGCTATCACCAGAAAATGCGTGAAATCGTATCCGCAGGCACCTTAGGCGAGATTGTTTCAGCCAGAGCACAGTTTACTTGCTGGTATCCTGAAATTGAAAATTGCTGGCGGCAGAATAAAACCCTGTCCGGTGGCGGTGCTATGCTTGACATGGCAATTCATTCCATCGACCTGATTCGCTATATTACAGGCCTTGAGGTTCAAGATGCCACAGGTTTTACCGGCAATCAGATTTTTAAATATAATGTTGACGATGCCGGTATTGGGGTTTACCGCATGAATAACGGTGCCCTGTGCGTGGTAGATTCAGCGTTTAACATTCCGGACGATGCTTCCGTCAGCAAACTTGAGATTTACGGTACCCGCGGTAGCATTGTGGCAAAAGGCACCCTTTCCCAGGAAGAGGGTGGCGAGATTGAAGTTCTTGCTCTTGAAGATGCCGGAGAGTATGATGCACAGCAGAACCGGAGCACCGCCATGCCGGTGCCTGTATCTGTCACCTTTGGCAATATGTATACTAAGGAAATTGAGGCCTTTGGCAGAGCTGTTTTAGGTATGGGAGAAATTCCTGTTACAGCAGAGGATGCAATCCGTTCTCAGAAAGCTATTGAAGATGTATACAAAGTAAACGGAGCTTCTTTATAAGACAGAAAGGAACGTTTCAGATGAATGTTTTAGCAATTGGTTGTCATCCTGACGATATTGAAATTAACTGTGCCGGCACCTTGGCAAAATGCGTTAAACGTGGTGACAACGTAACCGTTTGTCATGTGTGTAACGGCAATTTAGGACACGTGATTATTCCGCCGGATGAACTTAGTGAAATTCGGAAAAAAGAGGCAATTAAAGCCGGTGCTCTTGCCGGAATTCGTGTTATAACCTGTGATATAGGCGATTTAATGGCGTACGAATCCAGCAAGGAACAGCGGGACAGAGTAGTAAACGTTATCCGCGTGGCTCAGCCTGATTTTATCATTACCCATGCACCAAATGATTATATGCCTGACCATGTTGCGGTCAGTCGCCTGGTGTTTGATGCGAGCTTCGCAGCCAGCGTACCGCACTATGAAACAGGCATGGTGACACCGTCTCAGGTAACGCCGATTTTCTATATGGATAACTTAGGCGGTAATGAGTTTTTGCCCACAGAATACGTGGACATCACAGAGGAGATGGACTTAAAGCTGGAGATGCTGGAGTGCCACGAAAGCCAGCTTAAATGGATGCGTGAGCACGATAACATTGACTTTGCGGACATGGTAAAAACCATTTCCAAATACCGTGGCTATCAGTGCGGTGCAAAATACGCCGAAGCGTTTTCTCAGTGTATGGTGTACCCTAAACCCACCACCAAAAGAATGTTACCGTAACATAAGGAGGAAATGAAAATGGATTTTTTAAGTACTGTTAAAGGCAGTGACTGCGAAAGCTTTTTCCCCAAGGGCTGGGACATTGCGAAAATTGATGCATGCTGCGACAAGGGCGTTGCCCGTGAAGATTTCTGGAATAAGGATTTTAACCCCGTTGAATGTGACAACATCAACGATTTTGATACCTTAATGGGTCATGAAATTGCCCTGCAGATTAAGCTGGCAGCAGAAGAAGGCAAAAAGCTTGCTATGATTCTGCCGGTTGGCCCTATGGGTATGTATAAATGGGCAGTTTACTTTATAACCTCCTGGAAGGTTGACTGTAAGCATGTTTATACCTTTAATATGGACGAGTGGGCAGACGCTGAGGGTAACACCTTAGATGCTTCTAACCCTGCCTCATTTGAGTACAGCATGAAGCAGGCTTTCTTTGATAAATTAGGGGAACTTACCATTCCTCCTGCACAGAGAAACTTTGCTACGAAAGCAAATCTGCCTACCTATGCTGAAAAGATTGCAGCCTTAAAGGCAGAGGGAGCTAAGCTAGTATTAGTTTACGGTATCGGCAGAGCTTGCCACATTGCGTTCTGGGAACCCACCTTTGCTGAAGACT
>JAFQWH010000046.1 GCA_017407515.1 Clostridia bacterium
AGAGGCAATCAAAAGCTATCAGCTTTTAAAGGCCGACGGCATAATTTATTGCGAAACCGAAGGGGAACCGCCCGCAGAGGCTGCTGCTTTGTTCCAGGTTGTTCGTGATAAAAAATACGGCAGAGCCAGAGTTCTGCTTTTGAAAGAGTTGTAGCATATGAGCATTGCAATATACCCCGGCAGTTTTGATCCTGTCACCTGTGGCCATTTAGACATTATCCGCCGCAGCAGCAAAATGTTCGACACCGTGATTGTCGCCGTTTTAAACAATTCAGCTAAAAAACCCCTGTTCTCCCTTACGGAACGGGTGGCATTGATTGAAAAATGTACGGCTGACATTCCCAACTGCAAAGCCATGTGTTTTGACGGTCTTTTGGTAGATTTCGCCGAGCAGCAAGGTGCAACGGCAATCATTAAAGGTCTTAGGACCATTTCCGACTTTGAGTACGAATATCAAATGGCACAATTAAATAAAAATTTAAATTCTAACATCGAAACCTTATTTATGGTAACCAATGCAAATTATTCTTACATCAGCTCCAGCGTTGTAAAGGAAATTGCTTCCTTAGGCGGCGATTTTACAAGCTTGGTTCCCGATGAGATTTATGAAAATGTTAGACAAAAGATTGAAAAGGGGCGATAATAATGGAACTTTTAGAAATCATTGAGGCGTTGGAAGATAAAATCGAACATAGCTTCACAATTCCTTTTGTTGGTCGCGGTATCGTTGATAAGGACGCACTCTTAGACCTTCTGCAGGAAGCAAGAATTAAGTATCCTGAAGAAATGAAGCAGGCAAAATGGGTAAAAGATGAGCGTTCCCGTATCATTGCTGATGCTCAGAAAGAAGCTGCTGCCATCATCAAGAGTGCAGAAGAAAAAGTTGTCAGCATGGTAAACGAACATGAAGTTACTAAGCAGGCTTATGAAAATGCAAACCAGATCGTTGAAAGTGCTCAGGATCATGCACGCGAAATTAGACTGGGTGCAAACCAGTATGCTGATGGTGTTCTCCACACAATTGAAGAAACTTTGATTTCAGCAGTTGAAACCGTTCGTGAAAACAGAAAAGATTTAAAGAAATAAGCTAACGCTACATAAAACCCCCAAAGGAAAATTCCTTTGGGGGTTTTTATTTTTATAATTTCGTAAGTAAATCAGAAAGTGCACGTTTTCTGTGGCTAATCTGATTTTTTTGCTCATGAGTCAGAACGCCGAAGCTTTTCCCAAAATCCTCAGAGAAAAACACAGGGTCATATCCAAACCCACCGCTGCCAGCACGTTCAAACAAAATCTGTCCGCTACAGCTACCTACGCCGTACAGTTCTTCGCCCTCAGCCGTAATCAGGCAAACAACACTCTGAAACTGTGCACCACGGCTTTCTTCCGGCACGTCTTGCAGGGCAGACAAAAGCTTATCAACGTTTTCATCGTCCGTAGCGTTGTCCCCGGCGTAGCGGGCAGAATAGACACCCGGTGCACCGCCTAAGGCATCAACGCACAAACCGGAATCATCAGCCAAAACCGCGTGTTCCGTCAGCTTTTTAAGTTCTCTTGCCTTAATGGCCGCATTTTCTTTAAAGGTGGTGCCGGTTTCTTCAGCATCAAAGTCGATGCCGGCTTCCTTTGCACCTATAACACGAAAATCCGCTAAAATTGATTTAATTTCCGCCAGTTTTCCGGCATTACCCGTAGCAACCAGCAAAATTTTCTCTGGCATACCGTACCTCCGTAAAGCTTGTTAAATACCCTGGTATTTTCCCTCAGCCACAAAGCGAGCCATAGCCTCTTTTACCATTTCCTTATCCTCACGGTAGGTAACACCGTACCATTTTTCCGGTGTAGAAAGCACCCGAACCTTCTTTTCGCCGCTTTGAATTAAACCATCTACAACGCTGGGCAGGAAAAATTCACTTTTTTCCTCCGTCAGTCTTTTTTGACAGAAGTTGTTAAACCCTTCCTCCAAATAGTTAAAAATTGAAGTATCAAAACCCCAAAGATTCATGGAAACAATGGTGTCCTCCGGCAGAGAAATCCAAGTTTCGCCGTCTTCTGTATACTGTGAATTCTGAATTTTTGTACGTTCGGTAATATTTTTTAAATACCCGTTCTCCGCTTCACAAACACCGCGGGCAACGGTTCCGTTCTCCGTCAGAGTGTTCTTGAGCAGAAAAGCAACCATGGAATAATCCGGGCTTCCTGATTTTAAATGCTCTGCTATGGTTTGATATGCAAAGGAGCCGTAGTAGTCATCAGCATTGATAACCGCAAAGGGGGTTTTAATTAAGTCTTTGGCACATAAGATTGCGTGGCCTGTACCCCAAGGCTTTACTCTGCCCTCCGGAACAGAAAATCCCTCCGGCAGCTTGTCAAGCTCCTGAAAAGCATAGTCAACATCAATCATCTATTCAATCCGCTTGCCAATAACCTGACGGAAATCCTTTTCAATTTCCTTTTTAATTATAAAAACAATTTTATCAAAGCCTGCTTTTTTTGCATCAAACACAGAATAATCAATAATTATTTCCCCGTTTGGACCAACAGGCTCAATTTGCTTTAATCCACCAAAACGGCTACCCATTCCGGCTGCCATAACTGCTAATGTGATTTTGTTCTTCTCCATGTACGCCATCTCCTGTCATTTTAGATTGTTTTATCTATTTATACATTATACACGAAACCGTTATAAAATGCAAATCCCCTACTCCGGATTACAAAAATTTTTCACGAAAAAACCGACACATTTTTCTCTTTTTCGAGTCTTGACATCACCGTGTAATTGTATTAAAATAGAAGTAACGGTTAATCCATTCAAAAATGGAGGTCTGTGGCGATGCAGTATCAAATTGGCTCAAAAGTTGTATATCCAATGCACGGTGCAGGTGTAATTGAAGCAATTGAAGAACGGGAAATTATGGGAAAAAAACAAAATTATTATATTATGCGGATTCCCATCGGTGACATGAGCGTTATGGTTCCCATGGAAACTGCGGAGGAAATCGGCCTGCGTGATGTCATTGACGAAAGCACTGCTGATCGTGTTTTGGAAGATTTTAAAAATTGCCAGGTTGATATGGATTCTAACTGGAACAAGCGTTACCGTGAAAATATGACCAGAATTAAGAGCGGTAACATTTCCGACGTAGTCTATGTTGTAAAGAATTTAATGCATCGTGATAAACTGCGTGGTCTTTCCACAGGCGAACGGAAAATGCTGTCTAACGCAAAACAGATTTTAGTCAGCGAACTGGTTGTTGCCAAATCCTGCACGCAACAAAAAATTGAAAGAATAATGGAAACTATTATAGAAGCGGAATTAGCCCAATAAATCGTCGTAACCGCTTGGTCTGCCACCGCAGACAGAGGGGAGGCTATTATGTCTGACAAAAATAAATTAGTGGTTAAAATCAGTGGCAGAGAATATACCTTGTCTTCCTCTGAATCCAGGGAATATATGCTGAGCCTTGCTGATTTGGTTGACAAAAAAATGCAACAGGTAACCTGCTCTGACCCCACGCTCAGCACGGCTAATGCCGCCGTTTTAACTGCCGTTAATCTAGCAGATGACTGCATTCGTTTAAAGAAAAACGAACAAGCATTATCTCAAAGTATTTTAGCATACACAGAAAAAATCAGAGCGTTAGAAGAAGAGCTTGCAAAACTGAAAAGACGGTATTAAAAACACATCTGCTGCACTGTTTGCTGCAGTGTGTTTTTCTTTTTAAACAACCAAACGAATGTAATTTTATAAAAACTTGGTTTTTTAATGAAAATGTTACTTTTTTTTAATGGTTATGTAGTATGATAAAAGTAAGAGAAAGTACAAACTCTTGCAAGGGAGGAATTTCTATGACAAAAAGACTGTTACTGGCTTGTCTCGCCGCCATTTTGTTTCTAACCGCCTGCGGCAATTCAACAAAGCCTCAGAAAAAAGTTGTAATATATTTCGCTAATGCTTCCGGTACCGATTTAGCCGCCGTTGATTTAGACGTAAATAAAAAATCAGCTGAAGAGCTCCCCCGTTACGTAATCGAAAAACTGCTGGAAGGTCCTACCGACTCCAAAATGTCCCGGGCTATTCCTTCAGAAACCAAACTGTTATCTGTAACAACAGAGAACGCCCTTGTTAAGGTTGATTTCTCAAAAGAATTTTATCACGAAGAAGGCATTTACGATATATTGGCCATTGCCTCTGTCGTAAAATCACTCTGCTCTATTAACGGTGTTGAACAGGTTCTGATTACCGTTGAAGGAGAGCCTTTTGTAACCACCGGCGGCAAAGAGCTTGGCATATTAAAAGAAGGGGACATTGTGTTTGATGCCGACGCACTGGCTCAGGACGAAGAAGACGTTACTCTGTATTTTTCAGACTTAAACGCCGAATATCTTGTGCCGGAAATTCGCCGGGTTAAAGTTCGCCGTGGTGAAGCACTGGAAAAACTGGTGGTGCAGGAGCTGATTGCCGGCCCGAAAACAAATCAGGCAGGCCGCACAGTGCCTCAGGAAACTAAGATTCGTTCAATCGAAATTAAAGATAACGTTTGCTTTGTCAATCTTTCCTCAGAGTTTGTAAGTAAAAATATGGTAGGTTCAACAGCTGAACGACTGATTATTTACTCCATCGTAAACTCCCTAACAGAGCTTTCCGGCATCGATAAGGTTCAGTTCCTAATTGAGGGCGAAAAGAGAGATGTTTACCAGCATATGTTCTTTAACGAGCCCTTCTCCAGAGATGTGAGTATGATACAAAAATAAAAAAAGAGACGGCGTAGCCGTCTCTTTTTTATTTTAATTTCCGCAGCAGCCGTTACGGAAGTCTGACAGATTTTCAAACTTGCAATCGTCCTTTTCCGGTGGGAAAAATTCATCAAAGGGGAATTCAATCTGTTCAAACAGGTCGCAGGGGCTGTCTTCACTTGACGCCACACACTCTTTCTGGGGCACGCAGAAATCATAAGCAGGAATTAACAACTGCACACTTCTTTCAATTTTTACAATAGAGAAAAGACCAATGGAAACAAAAACACGTTTTTTGTCGCCACCCAGCACTAAAGCATCGTCAAACACGTTGCAAACACATTGGGGGATTCTGGAAAAATCCAGTTCCTCACAACAGCAGCAAAGCTTATCGTTTATGTCAACCACTTTCGCTGCCAGGCACAGGGGGTCTACAACTTCAACAACCGCCTTGGGCATATTGGTTTTCTGCCAGAGCTGCTCATCGAAGCTATCGTAGCTGTAACGGGATTCAAACACCTTAGCAGAACCCTCAGAACCAAACAGAATTACCTTTTTGTCAAAGCTTGCAAGACCTTCTACTTTACAGGGTTTGCCCACGCCGGTAAAGACGTCTAAGGTAATTTTAAAGAAGAATTTTAAATCAACTGTAAAGTAGCCGCGGTTAAAAGGAACAGGCTCAACGTCCGTAAATACCCAGATTATCTCAGACTTTCTGCACTTAACGTTAACTGCTCTGTCAATAATCTCCTGGCCCTGAGCTGTAAAATAAACACGAGCATCTTCAATACAGTCTTTATCTTTGCAGGAATCATAAATTTTATCGGTATGTATGCAAACTGCTTCTTTTGGGTCATTGCAGTTTCTCTCGTAAGGGGTACGCAGTTTTTCATTCATATCAATTTCCATGCCTTTCTGCCCACAAATATTCTAATACGCTGTTTCTTATCTGTGGGCGGATAAGGCGTATTGCTGTAGGAAACCTACGGCTTCCCTCTCTATCAACATCATATGCATGTGCATAACTAAATGCCACACTTTTTCGATATGTTACAAGATAACGGGACGCAGATCTCTGCGTCCCGCTTTTGTTCTTTATTGTTTCTAGCCTCTGGGAATCAGTAGCTTTTGACCGGCAAGCAATTTGTCATGATCCATCTGATTGAGCCCCATAATTTTCTCCTGGTCAATCCGGTAGAACTTCGCAATGTCCCAAAGTGTATCTCCCTTTTGAGCAAAATAAATAACCAAGCCTCTGTCAGCTACTGCTTCTGCCTCTTCTTCATGAATTTCACAACCGCCAATCAAGTCAAAGGCTGTCTTTTTGACTACACGAGTATAAAACTCCAGCATGCAACGAAGTTCAATTTCTGAGGCAGCATTTAACGTAAAGCTAATGTTCTGGTCTGTTATGCCACATTCGCAGAAAACACTCTCATTAGCACCGTCTGCCGGAACGCTGTGCTCAAAATCGTATTCTCTAACCAGGCTGTACATGGGGTCATCTCCCTCCGCACTGCCATAAAGCACAAACACAATCAGCTTACCGCGAATTACAAGCTTTTCGTCAACAATTAAAAGCTCCTGCACCTTTGGCTTGCAATCTAAGCTGTAAACCAAAGCAGCAGAGGGTGCTTCCTTAGGAACAGAAAGAATTTCTTTTAAATTTAGATGACTGACACCCTCGCATAACAGCTCATCTATCTGCACACAGCTTCGGCTGACATCAGTACGGCCTGACAGACTGTAACAATCATCAATAACGTCAAGCTCTCTTGTTTTAGTTGCTAAAATTTCAGCTCGGAGTACAACGTCTAACGAAATCGCTCTGGGGTCCCCGTTTACATCTTCATGAAGAGTGTAAAAAACGTCTTTCACACTGTATGACACATTACACAAACAGCCATCATCAAGGCCCGGAAGCTCAGCCATTTCTCCGAAGGGAAGTTCGTGTTCAACGGACTGAATCCCATGTTCTGCATCTACGCTGTTATACAGGGTATGAATCAACAGTGAGCCTTTCAACAACATCTTACCGGACATAATTTTGCAATCGCCCTTTAATGCCTTGGCCGTAACCTGAATCAGTTCATCAGCATCGGGTTTTGCCGCCGGAATCTCTAAAAGCTCTGTAATCACCAATTCTTTTTCCGTATCAGCCACCACCTGATAAGCACTGAGTGTTTTGGTGCGAACCTTTAAGGGGCAATCTCCCTCAGTTCCGGTTAAAAGTGATATATCTCGGCGGCTGTAGCTTCTCACGCCAACAGAAACCACAACTTTCATATTCAGTTTACGAGAGTTAATCAGTGAAAACTCGATATGCTCCGTTGCTGTTTTAAGACTAAACTCCAAGCCCTCTTCCTGAGAAAGTTCTAGCGTGTCCTTAAATTCAAGCTTGGTTTCAATGTGCTTCGGTGCACAGTCCTCTCCATCGGGGATATATAAAATCTTAACCGAAGCACTGCCGGAAAAACTGAGCTTTCCGTCAACATAATTCTGATTGGTAACCACGGCGGTTGCCTCTGTCAGCAAAATTTCTTTAATATCCGGCTTAATATCGGGAACAATTACATCGCCCTCAACTAAAAGTGTTGCCGTTTGGTTGGCAACCAGTTCGCTGACACTAAGTGTTTCCTTTTGAAAATCTATCTGCATCATCTGCTCCTCCTTCATTCTTTCCTCTTGCTTCAATCTATTCACCCCACGCCCCGTTTATGCCACTCTTCGCATAAAAAACCGTTTTCGAGCCAAAATAGTAAGGAAATTTCTATAAAGCGGGAGTGTTCCTATGGTCACCATAGCAATTACCGAGGCAGACAGCACTATTTCCGACCTGTTGAAAACCACACTGGCATCTAAAGGACAACGCCTGAGCCGAAGCACCAAAAACACAGATGCGGACTATTTGCTTTTGCCAAAGGATACACATAAAAACTGTGACATTCTTCTTTTGCATGAACCAAGACCCTCCCAGAAAACGCAGGCTGATTACATTACTATTTTAAATGCCGATGCAAACAATGCCACTTTGCCTTATGAAACATCTCTTGTCATAACCTACGGTTTAAATCCTCTGGCAACCGTAACTGCTTCCAGCCTGCCGCCGGATTCGGAACAAACCCACTTTCTCTGCTGTTTACAGCGTTCCATTGTCACCCTCAAGGGAAAAGTGATTGAACCTCAGGAATTCCCCGTGGTTCTGCCAAAAGCCATAACGGATATTCCGGCTGCTATGGGCTTTGTCTCTTTGGGGTTAACTCTTTCTTTTGCCCCTGAAGATTTTCGTACTTGCTTTTTGCCGTTTATGCTTTGAAAGACAGGATTTCAGGCTCCGTTTTTACCATGATTTTGTTGTGAAAAAAATGTCAATTTATTTAATTTAACTATTGATTTTGCCTGGCACTTTTGATACAATAGATATGATAAAAATTTAAGGAGTTGAACCAAATGGCATTAGTAACAAGTAAGGAAATGTTCCAGAAGGCATACGACGGCGGCTATGCTATCGGTGCTTTTAACGTAAACAACATGGAAATCATTCAGGGTATTACTGAAGCAGCTAAAGAAGTTAGTGCTCCCCTGATTCTGCAGGTTTCCGCAGGTGCAAGAAAATACGCTAACCACACTTACCTGGTAAAACTGGTTGAGGCAGCTTTAATTGAAACTGACCTGCCCATCTGTCTGCACCTTGACCATGGTGACAGCTTTGAACTGTGTAAGTCTTGTATCGACGGTGGTTTTACCTCCGTTATGATCGACGGTTCTCACCACTCTTTTGAAGACAACATCGAACTGACCAAGAAGGTTGTTGAATACGCTCACGAACGCGGCGTTGTTGTTGAAGGTGAATTAGGCCGTTTAGCAGGTATTGAAGATGACGTTAACGTTTCTGACGAAGATGCTTCTTATACCCGTCCTTCTGAAGTTGAAGAGTTCGTTACCCGTACCGGTGTTGACTCTTTGGCTATCGCTATCGGTACAAGCCACGGTGCTTACAAATTCAAGCCCGGTCAGAAACCCCAGCTGCGTTTCGACATCTTAAAAGAAGTTGAAAAACGTCTGCCTAACTTCCCCATCGTTCTGCACGGTGCAAGCAGCGTTATCCCCGAATTTGTTGACATGATCAACGCTAACGGCGGTAACATGCCTGATGCAATCGGTATCCCTGAAGATATGCTACGTGAAGCCGCAAAATCTGCAGTATGTAAGATCAACATCGACTCTGACCTGCGTCTGGCTATGACCGGTTCTATCCGTAAGTACATGGCTGAAAATCCTGCACACTTTGACCCCAGACAGTATCTGTCTCCGGCTCGTGCAGCTATCAAAGAGCTGGTTAAGAACAAGCTGATCAACGTTTTAGGTTGCGACGGCAAAGCGTGAGTCTGACCCATTGCTGCTAAAAAAGTACATATGCGGGCGATGCACAGTCGCCCGCTTTATTTTTCTTAAAGGAGGTTTTTCCTTGAAACAAGAAAGAGAACAGTTCGGTTCCCGCTTGGGTTTTATTTTACTTTCCGCAGGTTGTGCCATAGGTCTTGGTAATGTCTGGCGGTTTCCCTATATTGCCGGAGAATACGGCGGTGCCGCTTTCATCTTAATTTATCTATTGTTTTTACTGATTTTCGGTATTCCTATTATGACTGTTGAGTTTGCCGTTGGTCGTGGCAGCGGAAAAAGCATCGCTAAATCCTTTAACGAGTTAGAACCCGAAGGCACCAAATGGCACTGGTACAGTCCCATTGCTATCGCCGGGAACTACCTACTCATGATGTTTTATACCGTTATTACCGGCTGGATGTTTATTTACTTTATAAAAATGCTCGCCGGTGACTTTGTAGGCAATTCCGCTCAGCAAATTTCTGAGCAGTTTACGGCTATGGCCGGGAATCCCGGACTTCTAATCGGGTTTATGGTTCTGTCTGTCGTAATCGGTTTTGGTATTTGCTCACTTGGTCTAAAGGGCGGCGTTGAAAAAATCTCGAAAGTCATGATGCTGGCACTGCTTGCCATTATTGTTATCTTAGCGATCCGGGTGGTAATGCTCCCCGGTGCTTCCGAGGGACTTCGGTATTACCTCGTCCCCGACTTTGGAAAAATGGCAGAAAAAGGTATTGGCGAAGTCATTATGGCGGCCATGGGACAGGCATTTTTTACTCTTTCCATCGGCATGGGCTCTATGGCTGTATTTGGAAGCTATATCAGCAAAAAACGTCGGCTTATGGGCGAAAGCATCACCATCGCAATTTTAGATACCTTTGTTGCTATTATGGCAGGCCTCATCGTCATTCCCGCCTGCTTTGCCTTCGGGATTCAGCCCGACGCAGGACCGAGCCTAATTTTTGAGACTCTGCCAAACGTTTTTAATGCTATGGCAGGCGGCAGATTCTGGGGTACTTGTTTCTTCTTATTTATGATTTTCGCCGCTATGTCAACTTTGATTGCTGTGTTTGAAAACATTATTTCTTACAGCATGGACCGTTGGGGCATGAGCCGCAGAAAAGCCTGCCTGTTAAACTGCATCCTGGTGATTCTGCTGTCTGTTCCCTGTGCATTGGGTTTTAATCTTTTATCCGGTTTTGAGCCGTTGGGAAGCGGTACAACGGTTTTAGATTTAGAAGACTTTATCGTCAGCAATAACATTCTGCCCCTAGGCTCTTTGGTTTACGTTCTGTTTGCCACAAGCAAAAAGTACGGCTGGGGCTGGAACAACTTTTTAGAGGAAGCCAATACAGGAAAAGGCACAAAATTCCCTAAATGGCTGAAGGTATATGTAAAATACATTCTGCCCCTTATTATACTGTTTCTTTGGATACAGAGTTATCTGTAAACTATAAAAAGGAGAACTTAGATGACTATACAACATATGATTGGTCTTACTGTAACGCTGGTTGCCATTGTTGCCCTCAGTATCTACTCCGGCAAGGCAGTTAAAAAAAATAAAGAAGCAAATTCCTGGATTGTTGCCGGGGTTATTATGGGCACGTTAGTGGGTGGTTCTTCAACAGTTGGAACAGCTCAGCTCGCTTATAACTACGGTATGAGTGCCTGGTGGTGGACTTTAGGTGCCGGCATCGCCTGCCTTATTTTGGCAGTGATGTACGTAAAACCCCTGCGGAAAAGCGGGTCTAGCACCCTTCTTTCTATTATCAGTACCGAGTATGGTACAAAAACCGGGTTTTTGGCATCGGTTCTGTCCTCCTTGGGAAGTTTTATTAACATCATCTCCCAGCTAATTGCGGCAACCGCAATCATTGCCGTGGTGTTCCCAAAGCTTTCGTTAGCCCTGTCTCTTTTTATTTCTGCAATTTTTATGACCCTGTATATCATTTTCGGAGGCACAAAAGGCAGCGGCATGGTGGGTATTTTAAAAATGGTGCTTTTATATGTCGCAATGATGGCATGCGGCATCATGGTCTTATGTTTTTCCGGTGGTTTTTCCGGTTTTTTAGGAATTGTAGAACGTATTGAAAATCCCGAAAACGTTCCCTTTTTCAGTTTGTTTGCCCGAGGCATCGGTACAGATTTAGGTGCTTGTTTTTCTCTGATTGTGGGCGTTATCGCCACCCAGAGCTATGCCCAGGGAATTTTCGCTGCTAAAAGCACCAAGGAGGCCAAAAAAGGTGCACTCCTCAGTGCCCTGCTGGTCCCCCCCGTGGGTATCGGCGGTATCTTAGTAGGGCTTTATATGCGTAGCGTTCACCCGGGTATTGTGGCAAAAACAGCACTGACAATGTTTGTTACGGAATATATGCCGCCTCTCTTTTCCGGTGTGGTACTGGCTACACTGTTCATTGCCGTTTTAGGAACCGGTGCAGGACTTGCCTTGGGGATTGCAACCGTTCTGAGAAACGATGTAATTCCTACCCTGACCCGCAAAAATCCCGGCGGCGTTACCACGGAAAGAATTCTCATTGTGGCAATTTTGTTTTCTGCTTGTCTTTTGTCCATGGGACCCTTGGGCGATACCATTTTAAACTTTGCTTTTATGTCCATGGGGCTTCGGGGTGCCACGATTTTTGTGCCCCTTTGTTGTGCCTTTTGGTATTCCGGCAAAGTCGACCGGCGGTATGCTTTTTCAGCCATCATCTTAGGCCCCGTACTGGTTTTAATCTTTGGGGTATGGAAGGTACTACCCTTTGACCCGCTGTTTATCGGAATTTTTGCTTCCTGCATAATTTCCTTAGCCGGTATCCGAAAAACACCGCAACATACATAAACAAAAAAAGAAGCAGTCGCATGACTGCTTCTTTTTTTACTATCTGCGGCTTGCTCCCAACGGTTGCACAACAGAAAGGTTTTTCCACGCCATAAAACAAGGCTTGCCACTTTGACAGGTGTTTTCATAGGTAAAGGTCTTCCCCGCCTTGATGGTTTCTGTTTGAACCCTTGGGGCAGACAGGAGATTGTCTTCACCGTCGTAGCAAGCAAAAATACACGAAACCACCACATCACTCTGCGAGTTATTATAAAAGACTGCATCAGTTCTTGACCCATTCTGCAAAATGGGTGAAATATAAATGGTTTCCCCCTCCATCAGCTCTTTGACTGCCGCCTCGCAATCAAGTAGCCCATAACCGTAATAATTGTCCCGACCGGTAGCTCCTAAATCCGTTGCTGTGTTTTGAAGCAGGGCTTTAAACTCTGCTGTTGTCATGTCCGGATTCATAGACCTTGCAATAGCCGCCAACGCGGTTACATGCGGTGCCGCAAAGGAGGTGCCGGAATCTCCGGTATATCCCTCTATCGCTGTGCTGACAACACCCGCACCGGGTGCTACCACAAAAACGCTTTCATTGTACTGAGAAAAGAAGCAATGAGAATTGCTTTGGTCAACTGCACCAACACCAACAGCGTCTGTGCAAGCAGCAGGATAGTGCAAAAGAGTATCTCCGTCATTTCCTACAGCCGCAACCACTAAAGTGCCTAAGCTAGAGGCATTGCTGACATATTGATTCATAGTGGCAATAACTTCTGCCCTCTCTGCCTCGGACAGTTCCTCAAGTTCCCTGCCAAAACCGAAGCTCATGTTAATAACATCAACATCACAGGTGACAACCGCATCGTAAATCGCCGCCAAAATGTATTGTAGATCTGTCGTGCTACCCTCAAAACACTTTAAGGGCAGAATCTTGCACTGGTCTGCACCGGCAGCAATAATACCGCTGACAAAAGTTCCATGTCCTGCGTGATCTGTAACATCACTGGAATTTGCTATGTAATTATACCCCGGCAGAACCCGACCCTCTAAAACGCCGATTTCCTGTATGCCGGAGTCTATCACAGCCACCGTAACACCGTTGCCCCGACAACCGATGCTTTGAGGAAACGCGACCTTAATCGCTTCCTGATTCCAGGCGGTCTCATAAAGCGTTACCGGAAGATTGGGGATATATTTTGTCACAACGCCGGCTTCCAAACATTCTTGAAGTTCTGTTTCACCCATGGTATAAAACCCGTCGCCCTGGGTTTTTATTTCCGCTGAAAACGTTTGAATAGAATCGTCAAGCCAAACCAGGTAACTTTCTTCCGCGTAAGCGTTTATGCCCAAAAGCATCAAAAAAACAAAACTGAAAAATAAGATTTTTTTCACAAAAATCACCTCAATATTGTGTAAGATGAATGATTCTGAAAATCTGCTCCGTGGTATCTGCCATGTTGCGATAGGCATTTTCTGTATCCATCGCTTCTTCTAAAGAACACACCCGCCGCAGGACAGGGAAAAAGGCATCAATTCCGTGTTGGTTGCAAACTCCTGCATCTTCTGTTACCGCACCGGCCAGACCAATGACGGGAATCCCGTATTTCTTTGCTATGGCCGCAACGCCGGAGGGGGCTTTGCCCATAACTGTCTGAGAATCCAGCCGGCCCTCACCGGTCAGGACAAAATCAGCACCTTTAACGTAGCTTTCCAAGCGGGTTTCTTCCAGAACCAGGTCAATCCCCGGCTGTAAGCGGCCACCCAAAAAGGTTAAAAAGGCAAACCCCAGCCCGCCTGCCGCACCGGCACCGGGCGTATCCGGATTTGCTGCCGGGTTAACTGTTTTTGAAAGGGTTGCATAATCCGCAAGCCAACGGTCCATATCTTCAATCATCTGCTTTGTTGCACCCTTTTGAGGTCCGAAAACGCTGCTGCAGCCGTTTTTACCGCATAAGGGATTAACCACATCGCAGGCAATGTAAAACTCACATTCAGAAAGAATCGGCAAGGCATTTTCGCCGGTCATTGAAACAAGCTCTGAAAGTCCCTTTGCCCCCGGTGCTACCGGTTCCCCTTTTTCGTTCAGCAGATCAAACCCCAAAGCCTGAAGCATTCCAACGCCACCGTCATTGGTAGCACTGCCGCCAATTCCGATAATAAAGCGACGACAACCTTTTTTCGCAGCATCAGCAATCATTTCTCCAACGCCGTAAGTGGTTGTCAAAAGAGGGTTTCTGTCTGCCTCCGGCACCAGGGTGATACCGCTTGCCGCTGACATTTCCATAATGGCAGTGTTGTCCCCTACGACACCGTAAACCGCCGTAGTAGGCTCTCCTAAAGGCCCTGTCACAACAACCCTCTCAGGTCTTGCACCCATACCCTCGATTAAAGCATCTACCGTCCCCTCACCGCCATCGGCAATCGGCCGAATGATAACCTCTGCCTCAGGGTACACCCGACGGATTCCCTCGCCTGCCGCCTTGCCTGCCTCCATAGAGGAAAGGCTGCCTTTAAATGAATCAATCGCAATTACAACTTTCAAACTATCACCTCAAACATTCGTCATTACATCGTCTGTTTTGTATAGTGCTTCATCTAAGGGCAGGTTATTATCTAATAGCTCTCTGCCCCCGCTATTGCGGTAAATCAGCTCCACTACTGCTTTCATGGTTCTTGCACGGCACAGCTGAGCCGGAGCGTTCCCAATCTGGCCGTCTAAAACAGCACCGTGATACCTGAACGCCGATTCAAATTTCCCGAAATTTTCTGAAACATCGGGAATGGTTTCTTCATCAAACCAGTAAAGCTGCCTTTGTTCTTTCCTGCCGTCTTGGTGGATAACGGTTCTTTCCACCATGGTTTCCGTCAGCCGGTTCGGAACGCAAAGCATCTCCTCAACACAGTGGATAAAGGTGCTTTTCTCATGGCCTACGCCAATTAACAGCACATAGCCGTCCTCATCATACAGCTTGCCCAGGCACCCTTTCGGGCTGGTAGGGCTTTGAGCAGTACTTTCATCTTTTGCAAAGGCTTCCGCTTTCTTCCTGTCACCAAACACCGCCATAGAGTGAGTCGGGTGCAGGGTTCGCAAAGCCTCCGGGTGCTTTGCCGCAAGTCTTGGAAAAACGCCCAGGCAGCTTTCCGCTTTGCGTAAGTCATAAACTTCGCTGTCCCAGGTGTGAGTGGGTATGCAAAGGAGTCCCCCCCGGTCCGTAAAAAACTCAATCAACGCAGAAAGCAAAGTCTCTCCTCCACCGTCTATATCACCGACAGCACGCAGAGAGGTATGCACCATAACAATTCTGCCCTTTGCCATATGAAACTTTTCTAACTGCTTTAAAAGCTCTGTTTTTGAAATCATAACAGGGTTTGTCCTTCTTGCTTGCTCTTTGTCGTCAAAGTGTCTTCCTGGTTTTTATAAACGAAAAACTTACAGAACAAAAACTCTAACACAAAGTTAGAAAGCATCGTCGTAATTAAAATAACGTAATCGTTAATGCCGGCTGTTTCCGCTAAATGCCCCAACCAGGTAGAAAGGGGCGTAAAAACCGCGTAAAACCCGAACAGTTTTGCCATGGCAACAGGAACATTAGCCGCAGATTTAAAGGTATACCGCCGGTTAAAGGTAAAGTTCCAAAGAATGGATAACACCAAAGAGACTAAATATGCCGGCCAGTACCGCCAACGAAAAAGCTCATTAAACAACGTAAAAGAGCCTATCTGAATAACGCCGGCAGAGATGGAAAACAGTGTAAATTTAATGATCTGTAATATCGGTTTTTTCATAGGTTTCCTCGCTTACATTATTTTCTGACAGTCCCTGAATATAACGGTGCATGGTTTCTGCAACCACTTTGCTGTGTGCTACTGCCTCTACAACTGTTCGTGCACCGTTTACAACGTCACCTGAGGCGAAAATGCCCGGGCGGCTCGTGTTACCGAATTGGTCCGCCGCCAGAAGACCTTGTTTGCTTAAGACAAGGCCCTTGGTTGAAGAAACAATCACGTTTCTCGGGCCCTGACTGATAGCGATAATCACGGAATCAGAGGGATAAAACGTATCGCTCCCCGCAATTTCTTCATAGGTTCCGTCTTCCTTTTCCTGAACCTGACGAAACATAACCCCGTCATCTAAAATTTCAATGGGTTTTAAGTTATATTCAAAATGAACACCGTCTAATTGTGCATAGCTGAACTCGTAATGGCTGGCAGCAACCTTGCTTTCAATAGAAAAACACGTTACCCTCCGGCAGCCGTTACGAACTGCGGTTCTTGCAACGTCCATTGCCGCGTTGCCGGCACCGATAATAGTAACCTTCTCCCCAAGGTTATACACGCTGGGGTTGTTCAGGTAATTGATTGCAAAATGCACATTCCCAAGGGTTTCACCCTTAATATGCAAGGCATTCGGCCGCCATACACCGGTTCCGATAAAGATTGCCTTATAACCGTCACGAAACAAATCATCAATGCTGATTGCGTCACCCACCCGAATATTGGGACGGATTTTAATACCCTTTAAATCCAGGTGACGGTAGCGAAGGTCATCTAAAACGCTTTTCGGTAAACGAAACTCCGGAATCCCGTACCGCAGCACACCGCCGATTTTATCTTTGCTTTCAAATATTGTTACTTGGTAACCGTATCGTGCAAGGATAATGGCAATGGTAAGTCCGGCAGGTCCCGAACCGACAATGGCTACCCTGTGCCCGTTAGATTCTGCCGGCCCTTTGACCATTTTCGGTGCATAAGCATCGGAAATATAATTCTCTATGGCAGAAAAGTGTACCGGGGAACCTTTTTTCCCAAGGACACAGTTGCCCTCGCACTGGGTTTCGTGATTACATACAAGACTGCAAATGGTGGTAAGGGGATTATTTTCAAAAAGCATTCTTCCTGCTTCATCAAGCTTATTTTCTTTTAAAAGACGTATAACCTGAGGAATTGGCGTACTGATGGGACATCCTTTTTGACAGGATGGATTTTTACATTCAAGGCAACGGTTTGCCTCATCTAAAATATGAAGTGCCACTATTTTGTTCCTTTCCTAAAAAACATTTTTACTTCTAAAGCCAACTTAATTCGTCAAACTAAGGGGACTTTCAGGAATTATTTTATATAATTCCGTATATACCAATTATACCACAAAAATATAATCTATACAACATATATCTTACTGCCAAATTTGTAAAAAAAAGGAGACTTCGGCAAAATGAATGATTTTGCCAAAGCCTCGCTTTACCGCATTGCCATACTGTTATTGAGTAAGGTCGTGCTGTATAAAAACAGAACGTCCTGGTCAGAAAACGTAAGGAAAGCACCTAAAAAGCTACTTTGTACATACCGAATGTCAACAACTGTTATCTTGCTGTATCCCGGCACCAAAAGGGGCACTAAGCTACTGCCGTAGGAATCCCGGAAAACAACTAATTCTTTATCTGTTGCGGCATTGGGGTTTTGAATTTCAATGAGTGCCGAGGTGCCTGAAAGAAACATTTCGTAAGGGTCTTTCCCGTAGGCTTTTTCCATGTTGTACATCTCGCCCGGAACTGCCTTCCCCGTATCAAAATACCGGACTTTGCAGGCAGAGAGAACATCACTCGTCAGATACTGAATGGTATCCGGCTTAAAAGGCAGAGCCGACTGCCCCAGATACACGCCCCGAAAAGGATTATCAAGGGTCTTAACGGTGTACTTACTTGCAACGTCAGTACCCATGCTTTTTCCGATGTGCCACGCCACATCACCAATTTTTTCCTGCTTCCAATGAGAATCGGTTCTGTAATAATCGTCCAGGGACAAAAGCGGCAGAATATCAATATATTCCATGTAGTCCATACGATTCTTAAAGTCGTTGATGAAGGCATCATAATCAATGGAGAGATACCCGTTTTTCTCCGCCAGAAAATAGTTTTTATCGGGCACTAAGGACAGGTACACCTTAGCGTTCGTATCTTTCATGTAGGTTTCATACAGGAAATTAAATTTTTCTTCTGCATAATCCACCATCTGGGGATTTACAGGATATTCAATTTTAGAAAGATGCCCATCTGCTGTAAACAAGCCGTTGTTATCTTTTTTCCCAAAAAGGTACGTAGCAACCGTTGCCTTAAGACCTCTGAAGCTGTCCCGTTTCGGAAACTGGTCCACAGTGTACAGTTCAAACTGTTTTTGGAATGCCCCTGTTGCTACGGTTTCAACGGAAAGCTGAGGCTTTTCTGCCAGCAGCCGCCGTTCGCTTTCTGAAAAAGCCGTCGGCGGTTTTAGCCAGCAACAAAGGGAAACTGCACCTAAAAATAAAGCAAAAACAAAGGTTGAAATAATATGTTTCATAGTTCACCTCTTAAAAACGGAAGTATAAGAAGGGGTTAAAGGAGCCGTCTGCCAAATAGCCCGTTGCAACCAAAAGGAGTGCAACCAAAACCAGCATTTCAGCCAAAAAGACTACCGTGGAATCCTTGAACCTGCTGTCAAGCCGTTCCTTTAAGAGTTTGGGAATCGGCGTTGCACCCAGTGCGGCTATTAAAAGGACAATTCCGTAGTTTTTAAGATGGTAGATGCACTCAGCACTCACTGCGGGCACCCCATTTGCTCCAAACATACCACCCACATAAGAAACTGCCTGGCCGAGGTTTCCTGCCGCAAAAATCATAAAGCTGACGGCAGCAAAAAACAGTACATAGATGTGGCTGAGAACCCTGTGTTTTTCCAGCTTTTTTAAATAGAAGAACTTCTCGAAGGTCAGCAGAACGCCAAAATATAATCCCCAGATAATAAAGTTCCATTCCGCCCCGTGCCAGAAGCCCGTTAAGAGCCATACAACGAAAATGTTAAACAGTTGTCTTGTGCGTCCCAGGCGGTTTCCCCCAAGGGGAATATACACATAGTCCCTAAACCAGGTACCCAGGGAGATATGCCATCTACGCCAGAATTCCGTAATGCTTTTTGAAATAAACGGATAGTTAAAGTTCTCCAAAAGCTCAAAGCCGAAAATTTTGCCCAGGCCGATTGCCATATCGCTGTATCCCGAGAAATCATAATAAATCTGGAGCATATAGGCAACGGCATAGAGCCAGTAGTATAAAACAGAAAGCTCGGCTGACTGGGTAAACACCTGGCAAAGCTCACCTAAGGTATTGGCAATCAGAATTTTCTTGGCAAGCCCTAAAATAAACCGCCGACAACCGGCTGAGGCTTTTTCAAAGCTATGGGTTCTGGAAACAAGCTGTTTTTCTACGTCCTGATACCGCACAATAGGTCCGGCAATCAGCTGAGGGAACAGAGCCACATAGGTAGCCAAATGAATGGGGTTTTTCTGGGCTTTTACCGTACCCCGGTACACGTCTACGGTATAGCTTAAAATCTGGAAGGTGTAAAAACTGATACCAATCGGCAATGCCAGCCTTAAAAAAGGAACAGAAAAGCCGGTTAAGGCATTAAAATTCTGTATGAAAAAGTCAGCATATTTAAAATATGCAAGACCGGCAAGGCTAACGAGAACGGACAGCACTAAAAACACCTTGGATAAGCCCTTGCCGGAAAACCGTTCAATCAGCAAACCGAAAACATAGCCCGAAAGGATTGTTACAACCATTAAAAAAACATATTTGGGTTCTCCCCAACCGTAAAAAAACAGGCTGGACAGTAACAGCACCGGATTTTTCAGCACTTTCGGTGCTAAAAAATACAGAATTAAAACCACCGGTAAAAAATAATATAAAAAAGGAATACTGGAAAAAATCATGTCCTTGCTCTCCTTAAAAAATCCATAATAAAACGGACACTTGCTGTGTCCGTTTTAAAGCGAATTTTATCCTTCTAAACTGGTGGGACACATAACAAAAAACACCTTATTACCCACGCTGCCGGTAACCATTTCCTCAGCCTCAACGCAAACGTTCCATCTGCGGTTTGCGTTCTTTTCCAAGGTCGCAATAAAAGCGGGCACATCAGCCGCATTATCAAGTTCAAAAACATAGCCGATAAAGGCAATAGAACCAATCATAGGCATAAAGACCGCACCGGATTTAAAACCACGAATTTCTGCATTGTCAAAACCGGAAAGCAGGCCTTCCTCAACTTCCATAGCACCGCCCATAAACTGAATTGCAGGGTTTTCCAACAGTGCATTGGCTAAGGACAGAGTATCCATACTTGCCTTGGTCTTAAAATCTGCCAGCAGGGTTTTACCTAAGGTTGAAGCAACAGGTGCAGGTGTCGGGGTAGGTGCAGGTGTTTGCTCCGGTTTTGCTTCCGGCGTTGCACTAGGCTTCTGTTCAGGCTTTTTGTCTTCTGCAGTTTCATCATTTTTCTCAGCTTCGCCGGCAGATTCTCCATCTGCTTCACCGACTGTAACTGTTTCTTCCTGTTTCTGACCTGTCTCGGTACCACCGGACTCTGAAACACCTGTGTCTGCTGCCTTATTACACGCAGCAAGGCTTAAAAGTAATACGATTGCTAAAGATAATGCAATAATTTTTTTCATAAAAATTTTCTCCTTTTTATGTATTTCATTAGTTATACGTACAAAGTTTCAAAAAAGTTTCATCTTTTTTAAACTTTTATATTTTTATTTCATAACAAGTATAGCATAAAAAAATAAAAAAGACAATGCAAGCGGCATTGTCTTTTTTAATTCTGTTATATTATTTGATAGGATTTCCCTCACCGTCAAAAAGCGGCAGGGGTGCAAGGTATGTAATGTCTTTTCTGGCAATGGCATCGCCCTCTGCCAGAACGGTCATTCTGCCTACGATGTTACCGCCCACCTGATTGATGAGGGTTTCAAGAGCCGCCAAAGATTCGCCGGTGCTGATAACGTCATCAACAATCAGAACACGCTTGCCCCGCATTGCTTCCGCTTCTGCCGAACCGATGCACAGGGTTTGCACATGGTCGGTGGTAATGGAATCCACCTGGGTGCTGATAACATTCTTCATATAGAGCTTAGGTCCTTTTCTGGCAACAATGTAATAATTATTGCCGGACTGTCTCGCCATTTCGTATAAAAGGGGAATTCCCTTTGACTCGGCGGTAATCAAAACATCGTACGCCGGTGCTACTTTAAGCAACGCCTCCGCACATTTTTTTGTCAGCTCTACATCGCCGAACATAATAAAAGCGGCAATATATAAATTTTCATTGAGAGGGCATAAGGGAAGGTCTCTCTTAACGCCCGCAATTTCAATGGTATAATTCTTTTCCATTTGGCAAATGACTCCTTTAAAACATAACTACTCAGTATACCTTATGCAAGGCCCATAACTTTTAATACGATAAAGGCAACAAACAGAGCAACAGAAATCCACATAACACCGCTGACTTCTTTAATTTTGCCCATGAGAACCTTTAAGATTACCCAAGACAGCATACCGAACATAATACCGTTTGCAATTGAATAGGTCAGAGGCATCATAACGATTGCCAAGAACGCACCGATAATGTCAGCAGCGTCGCCTTCAAAGTCAACCTTTTTAACGGAAGACAGCATTAAAAGACCAACATAGAGCATAGCAGGTGTTGTTGCAAAGCTGGGAATTGCTGTAAATACAGGTGCTAATACTAAAGAGATTAAGAACAGGATAGCTGTTACAACAGAAGCAAGACCTGTTTTACCACCGGCAGCAACACCGGCACTGGATTCAACATAGCTTGTTACGGTAGAAGTACCTAGGCAGGCACCAACAGTAGTACCGATAGCATCTGCCATTAAGGCACCGCCTGCTTTGGGAAGTTTACCTTCCTTATCAAGCAGATTGCCTTTTTCAGCCACACCAATTAAAGTACCTACGGTGTCAAAAATATCAGTATATAAGAATGTGAAGACAACCAAAGCAAAGGAAGCTGCATTCTTAGCAATAAAGCCAAAATCAAATTCAAAGAACAGCGGAGCTGCAAAAGAATCCATGTTAAAGCTGGGAATTACAGAGAAAATACCGGCTTCAACGTTAGGAACATACCAGCCAATCAGTTCAGCACCAATACCCAGTACCCAGGTAATTAAGATACCTAAAAGGATACCGCCGGGCACTTTATAGTGCTGCAGAACGCCGATAATTAAAAGACCAACCAAAGCAAGAACAACACCGGGAGCTGCCAAGTTGCCCAAAGCAACGGTAGTTGCAGGGTCAGCCACAACAATTTTTGCATTTAAAAGAGCAATGATGGTAATAAACAAACCGATACCGGCTGTAATACCAAATTTTAAGTTGTTGGGGATTTTGTTAACTAAAGCTTCACGGAATTTAAACAGAGAAAGAATCATAAATATGATACCTTCAATTAAAATTGCCGTTAAAGCTACCTGGTAGGAATAGCCCATGGTGCCGCAAACTGTAAACGCAAAGAATGCATTCAGACCCATACCGGAAGCAAGTGCTACGGGGTAGTTTGCAAAAAACGCCATACACAGTGTTGCAATAGCAGCAGAGATTGCTGTTGCAGAGAACGCTGCCCCTACGGGGATACCTGCCGCAGATAAATAATTCGGATTAACAGCCAGGATATAAGCCATCGCTAAGAACGTGGTAATACCGGCAATAATCTCGGTGCGGACACTGCTTCCCCTCTCTTTGATTTTGAAAAGTTTTTCCAATGTTTGCATAATGAAATCTCCTTTCAAGATTTATGTTGTCATTGTACCGCATGAGTAAAAGTATTTGCGGTCAACGATTACAACCTATAATTTTACCGGGAGCAAAATCTATATATTGATTATATCATATATTACCAGATAAAAACAACATTTTTTTAAATTTTTATGCATTTTTCCGTAAAAAAAGACTTTGGCAAAGCATCTTGCTCTGTCAAAGTCTTTTTTATACAACCTGGCAATTAAAATTCCAGCTCATCTCTGAAAAATCCTCTTGTGTCAGCTGCCCGTCCGTATTCATCAACAACTGATACACGAACAAATTTTGCCCGATCGTCAATCTCAAAATCGGCAGAAGTAATAGTCTCGCCAATGGGGGCAAACTTCCTTTTCGGTGCTTTGCTGCCGGTAAAGACCATAATACGCTCTACTTCTGAGCACTCAATATGAATTTTATTACCCTCCATAGAAACCTCGTAAAGCAGAGGGCCCATAGAAGAATACATTTCTCCGGTTTCCATGGCAGAAATCACGCCGTCATAGGTAAAGCTTTCCGGCATAATCATGGTAAAGCCGCCAAATGAATCAAACGCCAAAGAATTCTCCGGCTCTGTGTTGTGGTTATCATCTGCACTGTGGCAGAAGATTCTTTTGCCGGCAAGGAGCATTTTATCATATAAGGCTCCGTTATACTCTAGATGGCCTAAAAGGTAGCTGCTGTAATTGCACATTTCTACGCTAAAGAAGCCCTCATAAGAAAGAATTGCCGCCTCCTCTTCCATAGACCACCAGGGGTGGTTATAAGCAACCAAATACCCGTTTTCCTTTGCAGTTCTAACAAACTCGTTGACGTATTCCGTCGTCAAATCTCTTGTTTTCTGAGAACCTACTTTGATTAGCTTTTCTTTTTGCTCTTCGGTAATATATTTACAGAAATTTGAGTTATAGCAGACAATGGCTACATTTTCAGGGTCACGGGCAAACAAGTTAAGATGTACTTCTTTTCCGTAGCGGTCATATTTGCTGGCACCGCCCGGACGGATGTACGCCTCATACCCGGTAATGGTAAGAAAATCCTCATCGTTTAAGTACGAATGATTGCCCGGCACTTCGTGGTCTGTGATGGAAAGAATCGAATACCCGTTTGCCTTGTACATAGCTTTTAATTCCTCGGGTGTTTTCTTACCGTCAGAAATCACGGTGTGGGAATGCAGGTTTGCCTTATACTGCTTTTTATGTGGTGAAATTAAATACATTTTATTTGCTCCTTATCTGTAACACTTTGGCTCTGTAATATCCTGCTCCGTAATCGCCTCAAAGGGATACAGAGGCACAGGGCGGTTTTTAAAGGGTAAGTCTTTCAGAACTGTCCCCGCTGCACCCGGGGTAGATGTGTTGCATATCTCCTCAGAAACAGGCTCATACCCTGCTCTAAAAGACGTGCACGCTTTAATATTGACCAGTTGCTGTGCTAAGGGGTCAATACCAAACCCTCTGTAAAAATTCAAATCACCGTTCGCCTGAGCGTTGGCAGATACGTGAATCAAAAGCTTACCCACTTCCAAAACTGCCGTTTTACCGATTCGGCAGATGTTTCCCTTCGCCTGAGGGCCGAACCGCTCAAAACTACCTTCATGCAAGCTTTTAATCTTTGCATTTTTTACAAGCACCGGTTTTGAAAGCTCCAGGGCAAGGGTTGCCCCAAGGGTAAAGTCAGCCACCGCACCAACCCCAAGGCTGAACGCCTTTTCCGCAGCCGGGGCATCTTTTACGTCTACTGCCGCTTTCAGCACATTTTGATATGGTAGCAGTGCCTCAATCACCGCCGCACTGTCTCCACAAGCACCGGCATTGCTTGAATCAGCCGAATCCACCAGAACAATCGGCTTGCCACTTTTGTTTGCAAGGGCTTTTTGAATCACTTCCTCTATTGTTAGTAAAGCCTGTCCCTGCAGTTCTTTTCTGATGCTGAACTCTTCCAGAGCTAAATCGGTTGCTACGGTTTTCGCTCTTTCTTCATCATCTGCTATGACCAAAACGCTGGATGCAACATCCGGGCTGTCAAGCCAGGGCTGTACCTGAAAAATTGAGAAATCAAAAATTGTGCCTTCTTTTTTCAATAGAAAGCCTTTTTCCATCAATGTTTTCAAATTGCCGGCAGTCGTGGTATAGCCATGGGCAGGTGCAATAACGGGCAGACTTACCCGTGCCATTTTCAGATTTTTCCCACCCATTTTGGCACAAAGAACTTCTGCCGCACGCTTTCCCGTTTCATAAAGGTCTATGTGAGGATAGGCCTGAAAACCGGATATGAAGTCAGCGTTTTTCGCCATTTTTTCCGTCACCTTGGCGTGAAGGTCGCAAGATGCCGAAATAACAACGTCTTCACCCACCAGATTTCTGATAGCCTCTAATATGTCGCCACAAACATCATCAGATTGATTTGATAAAGTTGCACCGTGCAATTCAACCAATACCCCGTCAAGCTTCCCTGCTTTTTTAATATCAGCAAGGGTTTCGCCCATAAAGCTTTCATAAACAGCGGCATCAATGGAACCTCCGCTGCCGGCATTTAAATAACTGCCGCATAGAGGGGTGATACCGTACGTACTCAGCCCTTCAACCATACCGAAAATTGTATATCCGGCGTCTTTACCGAGGGTTATCAGTTCATCGCCTCGCAGGCGTCTGAAAGACTCGTAAGTCGCCAAAACCGGATTAAAGGAATTGGACTCCTGATGCAAACCGCACAAAAAAACTTTTTTATTCATAATCCGCCTCTTTATTGCATCGTTTTGGTTGCGACAATATCAATACCTGTGCCGCAGATGTTTTCCACAATTACGTCATACTGGCTCACGGGAGCTTTCACGGATACTTCTTTAATAACTGCCATGCAGTCCAGGATTTTCTCTTTAGGTAGAGGACGGCTTGAGCGAACGGGCAGAAGGTCACTATCTCTACCCTCAATTTTAACGGTGGTTGTTAAAATCCGCACGTGACTTGTAAATTCCGCCGTGGCATATTCCTGCCCTCTTTTGCAGCCAAAACCCGTAATGGAAGTAACAGCTCCTGCCTCTCCTTCCACGGTAACGGTACACCCCTTAGGGCAGATAGTACAAATAATATCTTTCTTCATGGCTTTAGTCCTCCTTTATAACCTCAACGGTTAAGTCACCGGTAATTTTTCCCGTATTTACGGTAATATGGTTCATTTCACCGGGATTAACCTTAATTTCCTTTTTCTGTGCAATCACTTCATCGCCACATTTTGCAACAAGCTTTGCACCCATCTCAGGCATCAGCACGCGGAAATAGAGATCAACAGTTTCTGCTTCCTTTGATAAGGAAATTGTATGAGGACAAATATACCGCACGTTTCTGCCGGTTTTGCAGGTAACCGTCTTGGTTTCTGCCGGAATGTTACCCATAGCGTAGCGAGCCGCAAATTTTCCTGCGGTTTCGCTTTCCGAGCTGACGTTATCCACCAGGTCATTCACATGAACCACGTTACCGCAGGCAAAAACACCTTCGCTGGAAGTCTGCATATGCTGGTTCACAATCGGACCGTTTGTAACGGGAGAAATTGCGATAGATGCTTTCTTGGAAAGCTCGTTTTCAGGAATCAGGCCTACGGAGAACAGAACAGTATCACAGGGAACAAATTCTTCCTGCTCCAAAATAGGCTTTTTGTTTTCGTCAACCGGTGCTACATACACGCCGGTCACACGTTCGTTACCCTCAATTTTCGTAATGGTATGGGCAAGCTTTAAAGGAATCCCGAAATCGTCTAAGCACTGCACACGGTTACGGGTTAAGCCTGCTAAATAGTCCATCAGTTCAACCACCATGACAACCTCTGCACCCTCTAAGGTCATGCGGCGTGCCATAATCATACCGATGTCGCCGGAGCCTAAAATAACAACTTTTTTGCCCACCATAATGTTCTGGCGGTTTACTAAGCGTTGTGCAGACCCTGCCGTATAAAGGCCGGCAGGACGGGTACCGGGGACTACAATGCCGGCACGGGTTCTTTCCCGACAACCCATAGCCAGCACAATACTGCCGCAAGTTACACAAACCATACCGTACTCACCGCTGGTGCAGATAACCTGCTTTGCCTCTGTGTTCACTTCTAAAACCATAGAATTTAAAAGATATTCAACGCCAAGTGCGTCGGCTTTTTCGGTAAACCGGCTGTAATACTCAGGGCCGGTCAGTTCTTCTTTAAATCTTGTCAAGCCAAAGCCCGGGTGAATACACTGCTGCAAAATACCGCCTAAGGCGTTATCACGTTCAATAATAAGGACCTTTTCTGCTCCCTCTTCCTTTGCTGAGACAGCAGCAGCAAGGCCGGCAGGACCGCCACCCACAACAACTACATCATATTTCATATTATACATAACGTTTCCTCCTCCTTAGCCGCGGCTTCTGCCCGTTACCATATAGGAACCGGGGTTGTGCTTGTTGATTTTTTCCGGAGAAACTTTCAGCTCACGAGCTAAAATCTCAATCACCTTAGGACCGCAGAAACCGCCCTGACAACGGCCCATACCGGCACGAACACGGCGTTTGACAGCGTCAACGCTTTTAGCACCTAAGGGACGGTGAATTGCCTGCAGAATTTCTGCCTCGGTAATGGTCTCACAGCGGCAAACCACATTGCCGTATAAAGGATTTTCACGAATTAAAGCGTCCTGCACTTCAAGAGGCTGCTCGCTAAACTTAATAATACCTTTTCTTTCTTTAATAAAGTTCTCTTTCAGTACAAAGTCAGCACCGTGCATCAGCATCTGCTGCACCACGTATTTACCCATGGCAACAGACAGGGTAAGACCTGTGGAACGAACGCCGGATAAGTTAATATACCCCGCCAGGTCATCATACATATCAAAATGCAGTCCCTCGGGATTGCGGTTCGGACGAAGACCGCAGTACTGGGTAATGGTATCACGAAGGTTAACGCCCGGAACTAAGTTTCTGACGTCTTTTGCAATGCTCTCTAACCCTTCCGCTGTCGTAGACTTATCCACCTTAGACTCCTGGTCATCTGCCGTGGGGCCAACCAACATATTGCCGTGAATGGTGGGGCACATAAGCTTACCCTTTGTAATTTTGGTGGGAATAGGCAGTACAATATGCTCAACCTGGCAGGAAGTGTTCTTATCTAATATGTAGAACTGGCCTTTTCTTGCAACAACCTTATAGTCAGCTTTGCCTACCATAGCGGCAATTTCGTCACAGTAAAGACCGGCACTGTTGATAACATACTTTGTTTCAATTTCGCCCTTTTCTGTTACAACGCTCTTGATTTTTCCGTTTTCGGTTTTAATGTCTGTAACTTTTGCACCCAGCAGAAATTCCACGCCGTTTGCGTTGGCATTTTCCGCCATAGCCTGCACCAGAATAAAGGGGTCAATAATACTTTCTCTGGGAATGTATAAACCGCCTTTAACTTCGGGGTTTAAATTGGGCTCCATAGCAAGCAGCTCTGCCCCGGATTTATATTCAACATCATAAACATGGTTTTTAAATGCTTTTTCTTTAATAGCTGGCAGCTGTAAAAACTGTTCCTCGGTAAAAGCCGGCAAAATAGCACCGATTCTTTTAAAAGGCACGTCTAAATCCTTTACAATTTCATCGTACATAGGGTTTGCCGCAACCACCAGCTGGGACTCCAAGGTCCCCGGAGATGCGTCATACCCTGTATGGATAATCGCACTGTTAGATTTAGAGGCATCGCCGCCTACATCTTCATTTTTATCGACAACGGTGACGTTTACCTGATACTTAGAAAGCTCTCTTGCTATGGCACAACCCACAGCTCCGGCACCGATGACAACAACATCTGTTTTCATAGTTTTAAAAACCTCCTTAAGAATTAAAGCATTCCAAAAATTATTTTACTACACTC
The DNA here is from genome assembly GCA_017407515.1 of Clostridia bacterium. GTDB lineage: Bacteria > Bacillota > Clostridia > UBA1381 > UBA9506 > UMGS755. Next base: position 28,447 of record JAFQWH010000046.1, read on the forward strand.
ACAAAACATTGTCAAGATGTTTCCAGAATATTGTCATAAGATATGCAAAAAGGTTGTTCCTTTACAGCCATAAAGCAACAACCTCTTTGAATCAATTTTTATAAGAAAGATAACATTCTACCTCTTTGCAACAATGACCTGAATACCCTTTTTCTCCAGTTTCTTTAACAAATCCTTCGGGGCTTTATCGTCGGTAACCAAAACGTCAATCTCTTCCAGGGGGCAAACCTTACACATAGCACGAACACCGAACTTTTCAAAATCCGCCAACACAATGACCTTACCGGCGTTAGCGATAACACGGGCTCTGAGACCGGCTTCGTCTGCAACAAAATCCGAAATCCCGTCTTCTGTAACACCTGCCGCACCGATAATGGCTTTATCAATATTAAAATGAGCCAAATTCTCTTCTGCAAGAGAACCCGACAGAGAAAGCTCCCCCTTGCGGACCTTGCCGCCGGTTAAGATAACCTCGCAGTTCTTTTCCGACAGGGTAACGGCTGTTCTGATGGCATTGGTAAAAGCGTTGATTCTCTTATTCTTATCCAGCTTTTTAGCGACCATCTGCACCGTTGTTCCCAGGTCAAAAAAGACAATGTCGCTATCTTCAATTAACCCCTCAGCCGCTCCGGCAATCAGTTGTTTTTCCTCACCGTTTTTTTCCTCACGGCTGGTATACACCGGTTCTTCTCTGACAACCTCTTTGCGAACAGCACCGCCATATACTCGGTCTAAAATGCCTTTTTGCTCTAAATACGCAAGGTCACGGCGAACGGTTTCAATAGAAATGCCAAATTGCTCCATGAGCTCAGCGTTGGTTACCGTTTTCTGTTTTTCCAGCATCTCTGCAATCTGACTTCTTCTCTTCTGATTCATATCGTTCACCCTTTGACCGATTATTTGTATCGTAACGGATTAACACACCACCATATATTCCGTCTGTGTCAATTATAACACTGTTTTTTTCAAAAATCAATAGAGCACCTAAATTCAAAATGCTTCTGTTAAATATAAAAACTAAAATGGCGGCACTCTATAAAGAGTACCGCCACAAATTCTTAATTGTTGTTTCCGGAGGCTTGTTTCAGTCTTGTCTTAGCTTCTTCCACAGTTTCGCCCTCCCGGGTTAAATATCTGTCAACAAAAGCGTCTTCAATCTTCGTATACCCTTCTACAACGGCTTCTTCTACCTTTTTGTAGCCGCTGACAACCGTCTCCTCAATTTTCTTATAGCCGGCCACTGCCCCTTCTGCAATTTTTTCATTAGCCTTAGCGATTTTCGTTTTTGCCATTTTTTGTATCCTTTCGCATTAAATTTAAACCTAAAACAATGATAACCAAACAAACGCCACTACCTGTCAAAACGTTAAAAAGACGAATATCTGCCGGAGCCATACCCTCAAAGGACGTAAGCATAGACCGTTGCAGGGAGAAAACAGACACCACCGCATCTGCAAGGGAAATATTCCGTACTGTGGTCAAAAGCGGCGAACCGTCTTGTTTACTTTTACAAAGCTTTATAATTGCAAAAACAATTTTCGTAAAGGTATAGGTTGCAATGGTAATCATAACAACCTCGTGAAATTTTGTCCCAATATCCTGTTTCACCGTAAGAAAAACCGTACCTGTTAAAATGATGGATAAAAACAGGAACATCAGCCCCGAAAAGCGTTTGATAAAAATTTCATTCTGCCGATTCCGTCTTCTGTTCTTTTTCTCATAGAGCACAACTGCAAAACGCATAATGCTCAAAATAATGTAATAAGCGGCAACGGTTAAAAACCACCAGGAATGGCTCAGTATTCCAAGAACAGCATTGCCCAGACCGTAAGTTATGTTAAAAACCAAGGAAAGAAAAGCCATCAATAATACCTTTTGCCGCTTACTGAGGCTTTTGATAGCGTCCAGCATCATGGCTTAATGCCTTTAATAATCGGAATCAGAGAAATCAGCAGCAGAATACCAACCAATCCAACTAAGGTGCCAACAATAAAGTTTTCCCAAACCAGGCATAAACACATACCGGCACCGAGGATTAGGGCACCGATGATACCCAGCAGGGTCCGTGCTACAATTTTTCCGTTTAACCGAATCGGTGCTTTATGCTCCATCTTTCTCCAGATAAACAGTGTTACCAATCCTAACAAGAGACCAATCGCACCAAAGGCAATGCCGGTTCCAAAAGCATTCCATTCCGGCAAAAGAGCCATACACATACCCAGTGCAAACAACACGCCGGATACGGTTCCTAACATTAACGCTACAAAACTGCTTTTCTTCATAACAAAATACCTCCAAAATAAAATCTGCATTAAACCAACACTTGTTTTTTTAATACAAGTATAGTATAATCTACGTATCTTGGAAAAACAACCATCAATTTCGCAACAAGTGTTGGAATAATAAAAGGGGTGTCCTCATGAACATAAAAAACAACAAGCGAAAACGGGAATCTATTGAAAAGATAGAAAAAGCTTTTATCCAACTGTTACAGGACAGAGAGGTTAAAGACATTTCCGTAACGGATCTCTGCAAGCTGACAGGGCTCAACCGCAGCACCTTTTACGCTAACTTTTTAGATGTTTACGACTTAGCAGACAAAGTCCGCGAAAACCTGGAAAACGATTTTACTGCACAGTTTAGTGAAATGGATAATCAAAGTGCCGCTACCATGTTCCGGCATATTTACGAAAATCAACTGTTTTATAAAAGCTATTTCAAGCTCGGCTACGACGAAAAACATCAAGTCTCTGTGTTTGATTCCGAACGTGCCAAGCAAGACTTTGACGGGAAACATATAAACTACCACATAGAATTTTTCCGGAATGGGCTAAACGCTATCATAAAAATGTGGCTCGCAGGCGGTTGTAAAGAAAGCCCGGAGGAAATGGCAGAAATTTTAAAAGCTGAATACAGAGGCCGGTAGACAAAAAACACCCGTAAGGGTGTTTTTTTGTGCAGGAAATTATAATATTTAGTTATGGCTCAGTTCATGTTTTTTCTTGTGTTTTTTATACACATAAATAAACATAAGAAAATGTAAAACCGAAGTACCTGCCCAGGACAGCGGGTAACATAGAAACAGGGACTCAAAGGTGCCAATGGCTTGGAAGGCAGTTAAAATCCAAAGAATACGAATACCGCAGACACCAACAATAGAAGTCAACATATTGATAAAGGACGCCCCCATGCCACGAAGTGCACCGCTTAAAACATTCATGAACCCAAGTATGCCGTAAGAATATCCTTGAATACTAAACTTTCGCAGACCCATTTCTATAACAGCCGAGTCACCGGGTGCATACAGGCTGATTAAAAATTCGCCGCAGAAAAACGTAATGGCACTCTGTATAGCCCAAACGGCTAAAACATAAGTCATACAGACATAAATAGTCTTTTTAATGCGTTCAAATTTCTTAGCACCAAAGTTCTGACTGGTAAAGACAATCGCTGCCTGGTATAGGCTGTTGGCCATAGCATTATAAAAGTCCGTTATACTAGAGGAGGTTGAAGCTCCTGCAATAGCCGCCGAACCAAAGCTGTTTACGCTCGACTGAACCAAGATGTTAGAAACAGAATACACAGCACTTTGAACACCTGAGGGTAACCCATACTGCAAAAGTTTTAAAAAGGGTTCCTTGTAAATCCGTAATTTTCGCAGAGAGAGCCTCGTTTCGTCAGTCTCTGTGTGGAGAATATATAGCATTGCAACAGCTGTGAAAATCTGAGACATCACCGTTGCCGCCGCAACACCGCTGGCTTTCATGTGAAAAACGCAAACGAAGAACAAATTCAGCAAAACGTTAATAATCCCCGAAACTGTCACAATATAAAGGGCCCGCTTCGTGTCCCCCTTTGCACGCAGGATAGCGGCACCGAAGTTATAGACTAAGGAAGGAATAAAGCCAATAGAAACCACCCGCAGGTAAACAGATGCTTCCGGCATAACGTTTTCCGGTACGTCAATCATATGCAGAAGTTCTTTGGTAAACAAAAGGCAAATGACAGTAACAATAAATCCACCAAAAATCGCAACCGCAATAGAGGTATGCGTTGCCTTTCCTATGCCGTCATGATCTTTCGCCCCAATGGCCTGACCGAGCACAATGGTTGCCCCGGCAGATAAACCTAAAATGAAATTCAAAAACAAATTTACCAAAACGGTACAGGTGCCAACACCGGCCAATGCCTGTTGCCCTGCAAACCGACCGACAATAATGACATCTGCCGCACTATATAGCTGTTGCAGAAAAGCCGTCAACATATAAAGTGCCGCAAATTTTAATATTTTACCCCAAAGAGGACCGTTGACCATATCAACGCTATTCATTCCGGTTGCCATATTCTCACCCTATCTATAATATTGTACAGCAAACAAATTTCACTTTTCTGGCACGAAAAAAATCCTATGGCAAGATGTTTGCCATAGGAGACATGTCATTATGCAGCAATTACAAAAGCCTTTTTCTCTTTTGAAAAAAGCACCATATGAGCAATAGAAGCAACTATAAATACAAGGAGAGCTAACCAGCCTACCAAGAAAACGTAGAACGGGATTGAAATAATCATGGCAATAATGTCAAATACTTTCTTTTTCAAAAACGCACCCAGCAAAGAAAACAAACCGATAATTATGCCATACACAACTAAAACAGCACGAACAATTTTAAGCATATCAACTGCTTCACTGTCTATATCAAAATCTTCAAGCTTACTGCCTGTATCTATCAATCCGTTAAGTGACGGACTTGTAACCATCTTCTTTAACTTTTTATAACCAACGCCTGTTTCGTTTTCAAATTCTTCAATTTCCTCGTCAGATACATCTTCAAATTCTTCAAGATATCGATCCATAGAAGCCTGTATTTCATCCATTTTTGTTTCACCCATTACCATGCCAAAAATGGGAATTTTAAAGAAAGAACCGTTTATAACACTAAACACGCTAATGACCGTAATAAGAACACAAATTATTCCCACAATAAACGATGCTGAATATTTTTTACTCATAATAATCTCTCCTTTATACTTTTCTACAATTATATCACTTTTTTTAAAAAAGTCAATTCTTATCGACCTTGTTTGGGCTGAAAAGTTGGTGCAAAGCAACTTTTTTACGACAAAGCAAGTTCTCGGTACCGGACTAAAAACCCTCTCCGGGTTTTAGTCCCCCCATTTAAAAACACCAAAGAAAAAAACACCCTAACGGGTGCCTGTTTCTTTGGAAGAGCCAAATGGTTTAGATGCTATTCAATTATTGTTCCTTTTTGCAGTATTGATTGATGAAATAAGAATTTTCTTTAGTTCAACACAATTCTCCAAAATCGTCTTATCATAATAATATCCGCTTTCTATAAGAAGTTCAATCCAGTACTCGCTTTCAGAACATTCTTTTAGTGATATTTGAAGTTTAGCAATGAAATCGTTTTTACCGTGTCCGTAAAACGCTTCCCTGATGTTCGCACCAATACTTGTTCCACTACGGATAAGCTGATTTGTAAGTACACTTTCTCTTTTTTCGCTTTTTACTTTATTACAAACTTTAATTATATCTAATGCAAACTGTTTAGATTTCACAAGTAACGGACTATCCATAATAAATCTACTCCTTTTTAAACAAACTCGCACAGACGAGTTTGTCCCTTACCTCTTCCTTATTCACTATTACTTATTACTTTCCAAAAATCGACAAGTGTTTTTAAGGAAAAGTGAAGAGTGAAGAGGTAATAAGTAAAATCGACAAGATTCTGTCGAACCTTGTCGATTTTTGGTGGGCCTTCAGGGACTCGAACCCCGGACCGACCGGTTATGAGCCGGTTGCTCTAACCAACTGAGCTAAAAGCCCTTAAATTTTACCTAATTATTGTACCAAAACCGAAACAAAATGTCAATAGTTTTTTACAGGTGTCACCAAACATCGAAAAATGTGAAAAAAAGATTGACAACAAAAACAATCCATGATACTATAATATAGTAGGTAGAGGTGCGTTTTTTAATCAGTATCTGCGGCAAAGAATGCGGAAATTTGCTTGATGTCACAGAGAAAGGGAAGAAACGCCGAAGGTTATGCGGTTCCGCCCGCATGTTCCTGGGGGTACGGTTAAGAGCCGCATCACTGTCATCCGCTTTTTCGGATGGAGAGCTATCGTTGCTTTTTAGCATATGTATGTATCTTTATATATTTGTATGCAGAAGCCAAACTCTCCATACGTTGGAGGTTTGGCTTTTTTACTGTTTGTTAATCAAAAAAATTATAAATAAATTGCATGCCGCTTTGGCATCAGAAACGGAGTTGGAAAACATGAAAAAATACAACATTGCGGTGGTAGGTGCTACCGGTATGGTAGGCAGAACCTTTTTAAAGGTTTTAGAAGAAATTAACCTGCCTGTTGAAAATTACTACTTAATGGCATCAGCCCGTTCCGCCGGCAAAACCATTCAATTCATGGGTAAAGATTATGTCATCGAAGAACTGACCGAGCAGTCTTTTGATAAGGATATTGACATTGCACTGTTCTCTGCCGGTGGCAGCACCAGCGAAAAGTTTTCTCCCATTGCAGCTTCTAAAGGTGTTGTCGTAATTGATAACTCCAGTGCATGGCGAATGGACCCCAAGGTGCCCTTAGTTGTACCCGAAGTTAACCCGGAAGATATTAAATGGCACAACGGCATTATTGCTAACCCCAACTGCTCTACCATTCAGGCAATGGTTGCTCTGCGTCCTCTGCAGTTGGCTTACGGTATCCGTCGTATTATCTACTCAACCTATCAGGCAGTTTCCGGTGCCGGCATGGGTGGATATTCTGACCTTGAAAACGGCATTAAGGGTGAAGCTCCCAAGAAGTTTAACCACCCGATTTTCAACAACTGTCTGCCTCAGATTGATGTCTTCTTAGACAACGGCTACACCAAAGAAGAAATGAAAATGGTGAACGAAACCAAGAAAATTTTAGGTGACGATTCTCTGCGTATTACCGCAACCACCGTTCGTGTACCTGTTTTTGACTGTCACAGTGAATCTATCAACGTTGAACTTGCCAAGGAATTTGACCTTGATGAACTGAAACAGGTATTAGCTGATGCTCCCGGCCTTGTTCTGCAGGATGACCCTGCAAATGCAGTTTACCCCATGGCTATTACTGCTAAGGGCAAGAACGAAACCTTTGTCGGTAGAATCCGTCGTGACGAAAGTATCGAAAACGGTGTAAACCTCTGGGTTGTTGCTGATAACATCAGAAAAGGTGCAGCAACCAACGCTGTTCAGATTGCACAGAAATTGATTGAAATGTGGGAAAGCGGCGAAATTACCCGCTAAACCTGAAAGGAAGATAGCTATGAGTAAGAAAACAATTTTTACAGGCTCCGGCGTTGCCCTGGTTACACCTTTTAATGAAAACGGCGTGGATTACGAGGCTCTGGGCAAGCTGATCGACTTCCAGATAGAAAACGAAACTGACGCCATTATTATCTGCGGCACTACCGGTGAAGCTTCTACCATGCCGGACAGCGAGCATCTTTCCGTAATTGAATTTGCTGTTAAACGTGTAGCCGGCAGAATTCCGGTGATTGCAGGAACCGGCAGTAACGACACAGCTCACGGTATTGAGCTTGCAAAAGATGCAGAAAAACTGGGCGTAGACGGTCTGCTTCTGGTAACGCCGTACTACAACAAAGCAACTCAGAAAGGTCTAATTCTGCATTATAACGCTATCGCAAACGCTGTAAAGATTCCGATCATTCTCTACAACGTTCCCAGCCGTACTGGCTTAAAGATTGATATTGCAACAGCAAAAGAGCTTGCAAAAACCGAAAATATCGTCGGCTTTAAGGAAGCCAGCGGTGATATGTCTTACGCCGTGCAGCTAGCGGCTGAATGTCCTGAACTGACCATCTACTCCGGTAACGATGACTTAAACGTTCCCCTGATGAGCATTGGCGGTAAAGGTTGCATCTCAGTACTCGCAAACGTTATGCCGAAAGAAACCCATGACATGTGTGCTAAATACTTAGCTGGCGATACTGAGGGTGCCCTGAAACTGCAGCTTGAGCTTTTAGATTTAATCAAGGCTCTGTTTATTGAAGTGAACCCCATTCCCGCTAAAACAGCCCTTAATTTAATGGGTATGAATGCAGGCAGCCTGCGTCTGCCTCTTTGCGATATGACAGAAGGTAACCTGGAAACCTTAAAGAAGGTTCTTAAAAAACACAACTTGATTTAATCCTCTAAAAGGGGTGATTACCTATGACAAAGATTTTACTCTGCGGTGCAAACGGCAGAATGGGAAAGGCCATTACCCGTTTAGTCTCTGAAACCGACAAGGCAGAAATCATCTGCGGTGTAGACTTAAATACCGAAAGTACAGCTGGTTTTCCTGTATATGCTGACTTTCAGTCTGTTTTAGAGACTCCCGATGTAATTATTGATTTTTCCAATCCCGCAAATTTTGAAAACTTAATGAATTACGCCGAAAGCAAAAAAATTCCCGTTGTAGTTGCCACTACAGGTCTTAACAAAGAGCAAAAGGAACGCCTGACAAAAGCTTCTGAAAACATTCCTGTGTTCTTCTCTGCAAATATGTCCTTAGGCGTTAACCTGATTTGCGAGCTGGCTAAAAAAGCCACCGCCTTTTTGGGTGACAGTTTTGACATTGAAATTGTGGAACGGCATCATAACCAGAAGCTGGACGCTCCTAGCGGCACGGCACTTGCCATTGCAGATGCCATTAACGAGGAATTAGACGGTGCCGGTCACTATGTATACGACCGTCACAGTGTCCGTAAAAAGCGTGATAAAAACGAGATTGGTATTCACGCCATTCGCGGCGGCACCATCGTTGGCGAACATACAGTTATCTTTGCCGGCGAAAATGAAGTGATTGAACTGCACCACAGTGCAACTTCCCGTGAGGTGTTCGCTTCCGGTGCTGTAAAAGCTGCTGTCTTTATGGCAGGCAAACCCGCAGGCTTTTATAACATGAAGAGCTTAATTGACGGATAAATTATAAATAAAAAAAAGAGCTGAACGGTTTTCGTTCAGCTCTTTTTTATTGTTTTTCAAAAAATTCTTCTCGTGTCATGCTGTAACACACATCGTCAACCACTCTGCCGTCATATAAAAGCCTTGCCTGAGGGATAATGCCTCCAAAAGTAAAGCCCAGTTTTTCAATCACCCGCTTTGACCGCATATTAAAGCTGAAGTGATACACGCTGATTAAATCCAGATTCATTTCTGTAAACCCGTAGCGAATTAACGCTGATGCCGCCTCGGGGATATAGCCTTTGCCCCAGTAATTTTCATCTAACACATAGCCCAGCATTCTCGCTTTGGGGTTCATTCTTTTGTGGTCATGGTGCAACCCGCAAGAGCCGATAAGCTTACCGCTATCCTTTTCAACAATTGCCCAAACCTCATCGTTTGCCATAAAGTCAGCTAAAACCCGTTTAGAATCCTCAATGGTTTCATGGGGCTTCCAGCCGGCATTAAAGCCAAGCTTAGGATTTTTTGAATAGGCGTCCATCGCCTCTAAATCGTCCTCTGTAAATCTGCGGAGAAACAGACGCTCCGCTTCAATTCGTTCCATTGGTTTCTCCTTTTTAAAAGCTCTTCCAGGGGCTTTTTTCGTTATTTGCGATGATAACCTTGAGTGCATCGCCAAAAGCCACTTCCAGCCGCTTTTTCATCAAATTACAAAAACCTACCTCAGCATCATAATGGTCAATCTGAATGAGGCTTATATTGTTTTCAACAGCAAAACGGGCATGATGATGTTTAAAATCACCAGATATATATACCTGTGCACCCAGGGCATAAGCATCATATAACATATCCCCACCGCCGCCATTACAAACAGCTACAGTTTCTACTACACTGTCTCTGTTCCCCACATAACGGATTTCATTGTCAGGGGAAAAAGCCTTTTTGCCTCTTGCAAGAAGTTCTGCTAAGGTGCACGGTTTTTCCAGCCTGCCGATTCTGCCAATGCCATCTGCTGTGCCGGCAAAGGAAGTTCGCTCTGAAAAGGTCCCAAAGCTATCTAAAAATGCATCACACAGACCGCCCTCTGCAGAATCAAAGTTCGTATGCATAGCAAAAAGACCGATACCCTTTTGTAAAAGTCTGCGAATGGTCCGCTGACCACCCTCTTCTTCCGTCAATTTGTTCACCGGCCGAAACATTATGGGGTGATGGGTCAAAATAAGCTGTGCACCTGCTTTTTCTGCCTCGCAAACGGTGTTTTCATCAGCATCAAGTGCCAGAATCAAGGTGTCAATTTCTTCTGCGTCGCCCTCAACCAACAGGCCTACATTATCATAGTCTTCCGCCAAAGCCTTGGGGGCAACGGATTCAAAAAACGCAAATAATTCTTGTAATGCTACCATGCGGCACACTCCTTTTGTAATCCTTCCAGGGATTCTATTAAAAGAGAATATTGTTTTTCTTTTTCTTTTGTGTCTTCTCTGTCTGATTTTAACAGTCCGTTCCGTGCGGTGGAATACTTATGCAACAAATTGTCAATTAAAGCAGGCACCAAGGGGTCACGGTTTTTCATCAGACATTCTCCAACCTGGTAATACACCGGGTCAGAAACTTTCATCGTGCCGCGGCGTACAGTCATAACCGTGTAAACCTTTTCTTCCTCTTTTGCCAAAACCTCGTGGCAAATCTGATAGCCCTTTTCCTCCAGATATTGTCTGAGTTCTGCTGCCGCAGTCATAGGCTGGAGAACGTAGCAGCTAAGCTCAAAGGGTGCCGCCTCTAAAATCTCAGCAATTAAAAGTCCGCCCATACCGGCAATCACCGCCGTATCTGCCTCGCCTTCTGAAAGCTCTGAAAGCCCATCTGACAAACGGGTTTTAATTTTGTCCTCTAACCCATACCGGACAATATTTTCTTCGGCTCGCTTTAAAGGCCCCGGCCGTAAATCCATGGCCAGGGCACTTTCAATCTTATTGTTTAAGCATAAATAAATAGGAATGTAGCCGTGGTCTGTACCCACGTCAGCAAGAACCGCCCCCTGAGGAACACTTTCGCTGATGGCAAAAAGCCGCGGTGTCATAACAGTTTCTATGTTCATGCTTCGCTACTCTTTCTGATTTCTGCACGTTTAATCTTGCCGCCCAGAGTCTTAGGCAGTTCGTCTACAAATTCAACGATTCTGGGGTACTTATAAGGTGCCGTAACGTGCTTAACATGGTTCTGCAGTTCTTTTACCAGTTCGTCTGACGGAGTGTAACCCTTTGCCAGCACAACCGTTGCCTTAACTACCTGACCGCGAACCGGGTCGGGTGCTGCAGTAATGGCACATTCTACAACGGAGGGGTGCTCGAGGAGTGCACTTTCAACCTCAAAGGGACCAATGCGGTAGCCGGAGCATTTGATAACGTCATCATTTCTGCCCACGAACCAGTAATAGCCCTTAGAGTCACGCCAAGCCATATCACGGAGGTCATAGTTACCGCTACCTAAGTTTTCCTCAGTCAGCTTTTCGTCACGATAATAACCGGTGAAAAGACCAACCGGCGGATTTTTATCAATGCCCATAATAACAATGCTACCCTCGTCGCCGTCTTCACAAACCTTACCGTCAGCGTCTAAAAGATGAATGTTATAAAGGGGCGAGGGTTTGCCCATAGAACCGGGCTGTGGCTCAAACCAGGGGAAGTTTGCAATGAGAACAGAACCCTCTGTCTGACCAAAGCCTTCGCAAAGCTTTAAGCCGGTTAAGTCATACCACTTTTTAAACACCTCAGGGTTTAAGGGTTCCCCTGCAATACAACAATGCTTGATGCAGGACAGGTCAAACTTTGTCACGTCCTCCTGGAGCATAAACCGGAACATTGTGGGCGGTGCACAGAAGGTGGTAACCTTATATTCAGTAATTTTCTTTAACAGATTCAGGGGCACAAACTTGTCCATATCATAAGCAAAAATAACAGCACCGCAAATCCACTGGCCGTAAATTTTTCCCCAGCCGAATTTCGCCCAGCCGGAATCGGACACACTCATGTGAAGCTTATCTTCCTGAACGCACTGCCAGTATTTTGCCGTAACAATATGACCTAAAGGATAAGAGAAGTTATGGCGAACCATTTTGGGCATACCGGTTGTGCCGGAGGTAAAATACACCAGCATTGTATCGTCCCAACGGGTTGCCTCCTCGCCGGTAGGACGGGGAAAGTCTTCACTCTGATTCTGGATACCCTCAGCAAAATCCAGCCAGCCCTCTTTTTTAGTGCCCACTAAAATCTTATGCTTCAGGGTTTCCGCCTCAGGCTGTGCCAGTTCTGCCTGCTCGATAACAAAGGGGTCATCTACGCAAACAATAGCAGAAATACCTGCCGCATTAGCACGGTAGGCAATGTCTTTTTTTGTCAACTGCAAAGAGCCGGGGATTAAAATAGCACCCAGCTTATGCAGAGCGGTTGCACATACCCAGTACTCCCAACGGCGACGCAGCACCAAAAGGACAACATCGCCTTTTTTAATTCCAAGGCTTTTAAAATAGTTAGCAGTTTTGTTTGAAAGACGCTTGATGTCAGAAAAAGTCAGCTTCTTTTCTTCGTCATGGTCATTACACCAAACAAGTGCTATCTTGTTTTCGTCCTGCTCTGCCCAGGCATCTACAATATCGAAGCCGAAGTTAAAATCCTCCGGAACGTTGACAGTATAATTTTCTTTAAAATCTTCATAAGAATCAAATTCAATTCTCGGTAAAAAA
>JAFQWH010000047.1 GCA_017407515.1 Clostridia bacterium
AATATGGAAGTTCTTTTGCGGTTGTAATCACCCGACAAAAGAACGGCTGGATTAAGTGCATTCTATCATGATAGAATGCCTTACTCCATGCCCGCACCCCTTAAAACGACACAGGGGCTCGCCCCTGGACCCCGATATGCTCCCGAAGCTTTCATGCAATGGCGTAGGGGCCGGCGTCCTCGGCGGTCCGTAAACGCAAACATATTCTTATTGCAAATTTTCACAGGTTATGTTATAATAGCTATACCACACTTTTACTACAATTTAATAATGAATCATTTGAATTAGGGGTACATTATGTAAAAAAGTGTACACTTTACTTTGTTTTACCCTGATATGAATGATTCGTATATTGTGGTATAAAGTGTGGTAACTTTAGCGAAGTAGAGTCCCTGCACTTTTTGGTGCGTGACTTTGCTTTGGTGAGGTCACGCACTTTTTTATTTTAAGGGGAGATATACATGTTACAGTATAAAGTTGTGCAAATCATTGAGAGGGAAAATTTTTATGATAATACTCCCGACTATACAGAAAGCCTGGAAAAAATTTTGAATGAAAAAGCAAAAGAGGGATATCAACTGCATACAGTATTAGGCGGCGGTCAGGGCTTTCGCAGCTGGAGCTTTGACGGCAGTATTCGGCCAAAGACAACCATGATATTTGAAAGAAAGAGTAACGAAAAGGAGTAGCAATTCTGCTACTCCTTTTCGTTACTATAAAAACAATCTTGTTCCCACTTTATTGCATTTGTATCAATATAATTCCATATTTTCAGGTAATCCTGTTCGCCACGGATCATGTGATCATGAAACGAGCGTTGCCATAAGCACACACCAAATTTATGTGCTATGTATGATTTTAATTGCCCTATCACCTTTTGTAGGGGAGGGTTTCCATGCCCTCTCGAATTATCTAACGCTACGATTAAATGAACATGATTCGGCATAATAACATATTTATCGATGTTAACACCAACATAATGCTCGTTGATAAATTGTATTGTTTTTTCAACTTCTTTACCGATTGCCGTTAACGTATTTTTCGGGAGGGCACAGAGACCCTCCCCTACGATGTTCGATAATAAACATTTTCTATTATTCGTACATATCGTCACAAAATATGTACCGGGTGCTGAATAATCAAACCCTTTTAATCTTGTGGCTTTTCGTTTTGGGAAATCCGTTTCTTCGTCACGAAAGAGAATTTTACTCATAATCTTTACACATTAAAACACGAATATACCCTTTGCAGGTTGTAGTAGAGTACACATAAAAGCCTCTGCCGTAGTAAAAACGAACCAGGGGGAAGGCTTTTGCGGCGGTATGGAGAACCACACGCTTAATACCTTTTCGTCTCATTTCAGCATCAAAAACTGCCATAATGGATTTACCGATGCCCAGATTCTGGTATTCATCACTTACGCCGAAACGGGAAAGATAAGCAGTGTGCTCGTTAATCTGCTCCATGCGAACGCTGCCGACGACAACGTCATCAATATATGCCACATACACGTTTTTGTGCAGAATATCATATTCAACCTGTTCTTTGGTTTCGTGGAGGGCGGCGGTATCTTCGATGCCTGCCACTTCAATATAACGCTTAAATGCCTGTTGTGTAATTTTCATGATACTGTCTGTATCATCAAGTGTTGCTTTACGTACTGAAAACATAATTTGACCTCCGGGATTATTTGTTTTCGTCGCCCATTAACATAACCATAACGGCTTTCTGAGCGTGGAGACGGTTTTCCGCTTCATCAAAAACAGCGGAGTTCGGGCCGTCGATGACCTCGTCTGTAACCTCCATGCCGCGGTATGCCGGCAGACAGTGGAGGAAGATAGCGTCTTTTTTAGCAAGAGAGAATAATTCTGTATTCACCTGATAGGGAGAGAAGGACTTAACCTTTTCGGCTTTCTGGTCTTCCTGACCCATGCTGACCCAGGTATCGGTGTAAACTGCGTCAGCGTCTTTGACTGCTTCTTTTGCATCGGTTGTGATGGTAATTTTAGCACCGGTCAGCTTGGCATCTTCCATAGCCTGAGCCACAACCGTTTCATCGCAGGCATATTCTGCCGGGGTTGCAATGGCAATTTCCATGCCACATTTAGCACAGCCGTAAAGTAGCGAATGAGCAATGTTGTTACCGTCACCCACATAGGCAACCTTTTTGCCACTCAGCGTGCCGCAATGTTCCTCAATGGTTAAAAGGTCAGCTAAAATCTGGCAGGGGTGGAGTAAATCGGTTAAGCCGTTAATGATAGGAATACTGCCGTATTTTGCTAAATCCTCTACGTCAGACTGCTTAAAGGTACGAATCATAATACCATCTAAGAAGCGGGAGAGAACCTTGGCGGTGTCGTGAATGGTTTCGCCACGGCCCAGCTGAATATCGTTAGAGCTTAAAAACAGAGCATTACCGCCTAACTGATACATACCAACCTCAAAGGAAACACGGGTACGGGTTGAGGACTTGGTGAAAATCATACCCAGGGTTTTACCCTTTAAAAGGTGATGGGTGATGCCCTCTTTTTGTTCTTTTTTCAGTTTAGCCGCAAGCTTTAGTGCGGTTTTAATATCTTCGGGTGACCAGTCGTGTAATGATAATAAATGCTTCATGATTATTCTCCTTTTAAAATTTCGGTTAAGGCACAGACAAAGTCGTCAGCGTCCTGTTTGGTTAAGATGAGAGGCGGTGCTAAGCGGAGAATCGTGTCGCCGACGGCGTTTGCAACATAGTGCTTGTTAAAGAGTTCGCCTAAAACCTTTTTAGCAATAGGTTCTGAAAATTCAATACCGATTAAAAGTCCCAGACCTCTAACGTCTTTTATGACAGGGAATTCTGCCTGCAGTTTTTTAACGCTGTTTTGTAAATAATCGCCGACAGTCTTGGCGTTTTCAACCAGTTTTTCTTCGTCTAAGGCTTTAAATACCGCTAAGCCGGCAGCTGTTGCCAGGGGATTACCGCCAAAGGTGCCGCCGTGGTCACCGGGAGCGAAGGCACAAACGGAATCTTTCGCACAGAGTGCACCAATGGGAACGCCGCCACCCAAGCCTTTTGCAAGGGTGAAAATATCCGGCGTAATGCCGTAATGCTCATAGCAGAACCACTTGCCGGTTCTACCCATGCCGGTCTGTACCTCGTCAACAATTAAGAGAATCTCTTTTTCCTTGCAGAGCTTGACGATTTTATCCACATAATCCTGCGTCGCCGGACGTACGCCGGATTCGCCCTGGCACAGCTCCAACATAATAGCCGCCGTTTTATCAGTTACGGCACTTTCCAGAGCTTCAAAATCGTTCATGGGAACATGGGTAAAGCCGGGAGTCAGCGGTTTGTAAGGCTTTTGATATTTTTCCTGACCGGTTGCTGCCACGCAGGCAAGGGTTCTGCCGTGGAAGGAGTTGGTCAAGGTAATAATTTCGCATTTTTCAGGCTGATTTTTCTTGTAAAAATACATTTTTGCAAGCTTAATAGCACCTTCATTTGCCTCAGCCCCGGAGTTAGCAAAAAAGACTTTATCGGCACAGGAGTGCTTCACAATCTGCTCGGCAAGTTTTGCCTGGTTTTCAATATAGTACAGGCTGGAGGTGTGGAGCAGCTTGTCCACCTGGTCGTGGAGAGCTTTTGTTAATGTGGGGTGACAGTGACCTAACGCACTAACGGCAATGCCTGCTAAAAAGTCAGTATACTCTGTACCTTCGGTGTCGTACAAATGAATACCCTTACCGTGGGTAAAGCAGACGGGCGTACGCTTTCCGAAGGTGTTCATATAATACTGTTCGTCTAAGCTTATAATTGATTGTAAGTCCATGAAAAAAACCTTCCTTTTTATAGCTTTATCGTAAAGTGTTTGTTTTTTATGAGAATATACATAATTATACAACATAATGTATAATTATGCAATAGTTTTTTTAAATTTTTATGCGTAAATCCCCAGAAAAGGGAAAAATTTTCAGTTAAAAGCTCGGAATTCTTTGTATATTACCATGGTTTATGCACAAAATAAAGCCGAGGCAAACGCCTTGGAATTTTTAATAAAAGGAGAGCATTTTACCATGAATAGCAACAAAAAAGTTGTTCCTGAAGCTAAGAGTGCACTGGATAAGTTCAAGATGGAAGTCGCAAACGAAGTAGGCGTTAACTTAAAAGACGGTTACAACGGCGATATTACTGCTAAAGAAGCAGGCTCCATCGGCGGCCAGATGGTTAAGAAGATGGTTGAAGCTTACGAAAACAGCATTAAATAAGTAAGCTATTTTCCGGCTTAGCAAGGCGTGCTGAGTCAGAAAAAAGGGCAGAGCTTCTCAATCCTTTAAGGTTCGGTAAGCTCTGCCTTTTTTGTAAGCTTATGGAATCTTCGTGTCTGTCTATGCTCTGGGGTGTGCTTTTTTATAAACGTCCTTTAATTTACTGCCGACTAAGCGAGCATATACCTGGGTTGTGGAAATGTCTGCATGGCCCAGCATGGTCTGAATAGAGTGGAGGTCAGCACCGTTTTCCAAAAGATGTGCCGCAAAGGAGTGCCTGAGGGTATGAGGCGTGATGGGCGTTTTGATGTTTGCTAATGCCGCATACTGCTTCAATAGCTTCCAGAAACCTTGTCGTGACATTCGCTGACCCAGTAAATTTAAGAACAACGCCCCTTCCTTTTTGGTTTTTATCAAAAGGGGACGGGCATTTTTTATATATGCCGCTAAAGCATTGGTACAGATTTTTCCGATGGGAATAATCCGTTCGTGGTGGTTGTCATTACAGTGAATAAAACCCATCTCCAGGTTTACGTCGGAAAGGTTTAATTCCACCAGCTCTGTCACCCGGATACCTGTTGCATATAAAAGCTCCAGCATTGCCTTATCCCGAAATCCTTTTAAATCAATAGGAACGGGTTGTTCCAACAACCGCTCAATTTCAGACGGGGTTAATACATAGGGCAATTTCTTTTCAATTTTCGGAGACTTTACCTTGCCGGCAGGGTTTGAGCTGATGTTATTTTTACTTTCCAGGTAAGCATAAAAGCATTTTAAGGAGGCAAGACAGCGGGAAATCGTTGTGTTGGCTCTGCCTTTTGCTTTTAGGGAAGCCAGAAAGTCAGAAATCACGTCAGCTGTAACCTTATCCAGAGGAACAGCTTCAGCTTCTGTATATAATACAAAAGTATGTAAATCGTGTTCGTAGGAATGCAGAGTATTTTGTGTTAATTTTTTTTCGTTTTCCAAATATCGAATAAAGTCCTTAACTAAAACAGACATATGAAAGTTCGATCCTTTCTCGGATTACTTGTTTCGGCTAACGGACAAACTTTTTCTAAGCTACATAGAGTCCTGAAATTAAACGAATGAGTAACGGTTCAATATATGCCTGCAGGAGCACAGCCATAGTTGCCAGAAAAAAGAGGCAGACAAGTGTTAGCAGCAGGCGGGAAATGTTTTTTTTGAGTTCCTGCTTTTCGTGTAGCAAAAGCAGAGAAAATTTAAGGCAAACCGTGCAAAGTATGCCATAGCAGGGAATCAGCAGTAAATAGTGAGGCATCATACCGAGAAGAAAGAAAGCCACAGCACGCACGCCGTAAAGCCGGAACATGAAAAACAGCGTAAAGCAGTGCATAAAGCCTTTTACAGCTGCAAAAGCGGCGATAAACGGAGGACCGATGACCGTTACGGAGAAGAAAAACAAGAACCCGAAATTCTTCAGGTTCGAAAGGAGTCCGGAACGAAAGAGAGCGGCAGAATCTGCACCGCTGTGCTCCATGTTCCGAAAGAAGTCTTCTAAATACAACAGTAGCTCCTTGCAGGAAAGCTCCGGCAGGGTAAAGGCAAAGACGGCGGCAAAAATGCCGCCGATTGTAAATGATGCCAAAATGCAAATGATAAATTTAATATTTTGTATGCAGTATAAAATCCCTGTTTTTGTAAGCTGATTTCTTTTTCTCAAGTTTCATTCCCTCTTTCTTATCACGTGGTTCGGACAATCCTTTTTATAAACCTATGATAAGATTGAGGAAAAAATAACTCTAAAGGCTTACTTAGCGTAAAATATTTTGTTCGCGGTTGGGGCCAACGCCTACCATAATAACTTTTGCACCGCAAAGCTCTTCAATGCGTTTTACATAATTTTTAACGGTTGCAGGCAGTTCGCTGAAGCTGCGAACGCCGGTAATATCCTCGTCCCAACCGGGGAGAGTTTCATAAATGGGCTCGCATTTTGCAAGTTCAGTCAGGCTTGCGGGGAAGTCGGTCACGATTTCGTCACCCTTTTTGTAGCCGGTACAAATTTTCAGGTCGCCCAGACCGGTTAAGGTGTCAAGCTTATTTAAAGCAATGCCGGTTAAGCCGCTGGTACGAACGCCAAAACGGCCGATAACCGCGTCAAACCAACCGCAGCGACGGGGACGACCGGTAGTAGCACCGAACTCGTTACCAATCTGTCTGATTTTTTCGCCGGTTTCATCTTCCAGCTCTGTGGGGAAGGGCCCCTTACCAACACGGGTGGTGTAAGCCTTCATAACGCCGACACATTCGTCAATTAAGGTAGGACCGATGCCGGTACCCACACAAACACCGCCGGAGATGGGGTGAGAGGAGGTAACGTAAGGGTATGTACCCAGGTCAAGGTCTAAGAGCGTTCCCTGAGCACCTTCAAACAGAACCTTTTTGCCTGCTTTAACAGCATCGTAAAGCAAAGGCGTTGTGTCTGCAGCATATGGACGCAGACGGTCAGCATAGCCTAAATATTCTTTAATAAAGCTGTCAGCGGAAAGTGCCTCGCCGCCGAAAACTTTTGTAATCAGCTTGTTTTTGTATTCTGTGTTTTCCCGTGCCTTTTCTTCAAATAAAGCGGGGTCTAACAGGTCACACAGACGGATACCGATACGCTCTGCTTTATCCATATAGCAGGGACCGATACCTTTTTTGGTAGTACCAATGTCGCCCTTGCCTCTTGCCTGTTCCATTAAGCCGTCCAAAACCAGGTGGTAGGGCATAATGATATGAGCACGGAGGTCAATTTTTAAATTATCAGTTACAACCCCCTGAGACTTTAACATATCCAGTTCTTCTAAGAGAACGCCGGGGTCAACCACAACACCGTTGCCGATGATGTTTAAGGTTTCGGGGTTTAAAATACCCGAGGGAACCAGGTGCAATTTGTATTGCTTGCCATC
This sequence comes from Clostridia bacterium, assembly GCA_017407515.1. Taxonomy (GTDB): domain Bacteria; phylum Bacillota; class Clostridia; order UBA1381; family UBA9506; genus UMGS755. The sequence goes on from JAFQWH010000047.1 coordinate 7,161, forward strand.
AGCTTCAACAGTATGACCGGCATTGTTACCGCCCTGGGAGCGGACAACAACCTCAGACTGCTGTGCTAAAATATCGATAATTTTACCTTTGCCTTCTTCGCCCCACTGAGCGCCGATAACAACTTTTGTTGCCATTGCAACCATCCTTCCTAAAATCTGTGACAGATGTTTGCCGCAGATGAAAAATCTAATAACACTACCTTACTATTATAACGAAGTTTTATGTAAATTGCAAGGGATATTCTCAGAAAACGGAAAAATCTTTTGTATCCCTTGACAGAGTCGACTCTGATTCGATACAATAAAGAGAGTATGACAGAAAAAAGGACGGAGAAATATGTATTATGTATTCGATATGGACGGGGTCTTGGTGCGGTCAGCTTCCGTCACCATTCACGCTGCACAATTGATTTTAGAAGAATATGGTATCACAGCAGAGCCGGAGGAGTTCGCTCCCTTTATCGGTGCCGGAGAGGCACGGTTTATTGGCGGTGTGGCAGAGGCTCACGGCATTCCCTATGAACCGGTTATGAAAGAAAAGCTGAACAAAAAATATGCCGAGATTGTAGGAGCCGAGTTGCCGCCTTACCCCAGCGGAAAAAAGATTTTGGAAACGCTTAGGGAGCAAGGCGTGAAATTCGCTTTGGCTTCCAGTGCTGATATGATGAAAATTGAAGCCAATTTAGGGGCAGCGGGAATTCCCCTTTCTTGGTTTTCTGCCATCGCCTCGGGGGAGGATGCTGAGAGAAAAAAACCGGCACCGGATATTTTTCTGGCGGCGGCAAAACGCTTAGGGGCTGACCCCTCTGACTGCCTTGTGGTAGAAGATGCTATTAACGGCATTGAGGCGGCTCGGGCAGCAGGCATGAAGGTTGTGACCATTACTTCTTATTTTGACAGAGAAACTCTGGAGAAGCACCAGCCCGATGCGGTCATTGATGACTTGATGGAACTTGTGGCTGTAACGATTGAATAAATATGAAAAAGGCAGAAGCGAATTTTCGTTTCTGCCTTTTTCATATAGAGTTTTATTTTTTTCTTTTTACCATTTCATTTGAAATTTTAGCATAGGTTTCCATATCCAACGCCTCGCCGCGAACGGTTTCGCTAATGTTTAATGCATCTAAAATTTTCTTGACTTCTTCTTTGCTTGTGCCTAGTGCTGCATAACTGCCGACGCTGTTAACAAAGGTTTTCCGGCGACATGAAAAAGCACCTTTGACCAGTTCAAAGAAATGTTTTTCGTCAATGACCTCTACCGGCGGCTTATCCCGCAAAACCAGACGGATTACAGAAGACCAAACCTTAGGTGCCGGCATGAAAGCCTCAGGGGGCACGTCCCGCACGGGTTGTGCCTCGGCACGGTACTGGACTGCCAGGGTAATTGCCCCGAAATCCTTGGAGCCGGCTTTTGCTGACAATCGTCTTGCTACTTCACGCTGTATCATAATTACAATAGACGAAATCCGTGAATTTTCCAGCAATTTCATAACGATAGGCGTTGTAATATAATAGGGGAGATTGGCAATCACTTTAACAGGTTTATCCCCAAAATGTTCAGTAAATAATTGATCTAAATTGACTTTTAAAATATCTTGGTTAATGACCGAAACATTGTCATATTCAGCTAAATTCTTGCTCAGTACCGGTAAAATGGTTGTATCAATCTCTACCGCAACAACCTTACCTGCGGTTTTTGCCAGCTCTCGGGTTAAAACCCCCATACCGGGACCGATTTCCAGAACGCAGCTGTCTTCATCAAGCTCTGCTGCAGAAACAATATCCAAAAGAACTGACTCGTCTGTCAAGAAGTTTTGGCCCAGTCCTTTTTTAGGGCGTAAACCTTCACCGGCAAGCTGCCTTTGTACTGCTTTTTTTGAGGAAAAATCCATTTTACTCATCATCAGTTGCAGAGCTTTTTTCTCTGCTTTGCCTCCTATTGAGAATAGCCAAACTCTTCGCTAATCAGCTTTTTGGTTGCTTCCTTATCATACACGAAATACGAAACATTGCCAATATACTGTCCTTCGCCGGGCAACGTATGGGTTTTTAAAGAATCCTTATTTAAATTCTTTAACATAGGAATATAACCGGTTGCCTTAGCAACGGAGAAATTTGTTGTAACGTTGTTATAAATTTCTGAAATAATAGAGGGTGCTTTTACAATATACTGTGGCTTGAGTTTTTGCTCAAACAGGGCATGGATAAAGTCCTGCTGAACGGGAATTCTGTCATTATCACCGCCGGGATAGGTGGCACGGAACCGGACAACGCCTTCTGCATTTTTGCCGTCTAAAACCTGCCAGCCTTTATTGACATGAATGTATAAATCCTGTTCGGGATCTTCATAATGCATATCAACCGGTACATTAAATTCTACGCCGCCTAAAATATCAATCACATTTCTAAAGCCTGCAAAATCCACTTCGCAATAATAGTGAATAGGCATACCCGTTATCTGTTTCACCATTTTGATGGTGGTTTCTTCCGGATTTTTATAGCCCATGGAGTGATTGATTTTATCAAAGTGATTAGGGGAGTGTTGCACTCTGGTGTCACGGGGGATTGATAAAATATCAACACGGTTCCGGTTTGGATCTACCGAAACCACCATAATTACATCGGCTCTGGTTCTGTCTTTATCCAGACCTAAAAGTAAAATGTTGACTTTATCATCTGTCTGTTTATCCAAGGTCCCGATAATACGGTTTGAAAGATCTTCTCCAAATTTCTCTGCAAGCGTATTGCCGAAGAAAAGCTTTGCAACCCATAAACCCAGTGCAATTGTGGCGACAACCAAAACCGTTATAAGCATTGATACAAAAAACTTTTTTTTATTCATAATTAAAGAAATCCTTTCGGTAAAAAACGCGGATATACTAACAAAAAATCATTGTATTATTGTATCATTGCAGGTGATATTTGTCAATTCATTTAATAAAAACTTAACATAATCAAAAACGGTTTCTGGCAGATTAGCAGAAACCGTTTTATTGTATAACGAAAACCACGCGATAGTCGCGTGGTTCAATAAAGGTTAACCGATGAGCAGATAATTAAATAGAATTTACAGAAGAAGAGGTTTCATTTTCCCACAAGGAAGTATAGTACAAACAAACTGCCTAAAAGCCTTCCCCTTGAGGGGAAGGTGTCAAAACCATAGGTTTTGACGGATGAGGTGTAGAAAATAATTTGCTTTTTCGTCTGAAATGCCCTGCCGAGTGGCCTACTTTTGTGAGACAAAAGTAGCAAAAACGCGGGGGATTTCGATTTCCCCCGCACCCCTTGAAACGACACAGGGGCTCTGCCCCTGGACCCCTTTACATAGACGAAGTATCTGTATAACCCATTTATGGGTAACTAGTAGTAGTTGCATGGCTAGCAGGCCAATACAAAGACGCTATGTAGCGTTGCCAGTAGTATTAGGGCTATGCCCGAAAATGAAAAACCACCC
>JAFQWH010000048.1 GCA_017407515.1 Clostridia bacterium
GCGGGCGGGCATGGAAGCCCGCCCCTACATTTTACCACTTTACAAGTAAACGAATTTGTGTTACAATGAGCGACTCAAAAAGCTATTCAGAAAAAACCAAGGTTACACCGGCAAAATGCTTCGGTGTATCCCTGGTTTTTTATATTGATGCCTTTGGAAAATTATGCTTTTTCCCAATATTCCTCAAAGCAGATGCCTTGATCGGTTATTTCTTTAGCAAGTGCCGGAGAGTCTATGTAGCGGAAGTGCCAACATTCATAGCCGATTTTTGTAACGGCTTCCTTACCCTTAGGATACCGCAGAATAAAGCCATACTTTGGCAGTTTAGACTGCATAATTTTAAACAGATGGTCAAGCTCAAGCATTCCCTCTATGGTGCGGATAAGCTTGCCGTCAATCATAACGCCCACATCAATGGCAAGACCTGTGTGATGCTCAGAGTGTCCCGGCAAGGCGGCATAGGTTCTGGCATAGTCCATACCGAACTTTTCTACGTACCGATTAAAGGTCGCCTCCTGATCCGGAATCGTTCTGTAAACAGAAATCAACTCCGCCTGAATGCCGTCGTTCTCCAAAAGCTCTTCCCGAAGCCGCATAAATGCCTCGTAAGTCTTTTTCTCAATTTGATACGTGTTACCTACTGCATTTTCGACCGTGATGATTTCAATCGTGTCTTCAAAATTCTCAGGTAATCTGTTATCTTCGTTTACCAAAACAAGATAATCCGGCTTTTTACTTTCGTTCATAATTGTGCCTCCTGCTTTTAGCATTTTTACTTCTTGACTCACAAAACCGCCACAAGGGCATCCTCGTTAATAAATTGCTTTTAGCCATTTGAATCCTTTTTTGTCAGAAATTCTTTGTATCAATATTGCCAGAAATACTGTAACAAAAAGAACTATGATAAATAGTAATGGTGTTTTTTGAATCTGTACGCCCGATACAGTAGACCATTTCCAAAAAACTTCTAAAACCAACATATGCCCGTAAAAAATCAGCGAACTGATTTTTCGTATATGTATTGTGTTCCCTTTTATACTGATTGTTCTTAAAAATAAAAAACAAAACAGGGCTGCCGGAGCCGCAAATAATAACATATTATAATCCTTGGCTAGTCCAAAGAAGGTAACCGCAAAAGCTTCTATGGCCAACATGAATAACGACACCACAAAAAAGAAGAGAGATTTTTTTCTGCTAATTAAAATTTCTTTGTCGGATAAGAACATTCCCAATGACACATAAAAGAATGCAAAGAATAAACCATTTCTGGTTGTGCTGAATATTTTAAAATATATATGTATGATGTCACCAATGAACGGAAGTTTACGTAAAGGAAAAATAACGCCGTAGTAACTTTCTCCCAGAAGTCCTAAAATAAAGAAAAAGAATGAAGTAAATACTATTTTACGTGGGGACCATTTCTTATATAGTAAAAATGAGACCAGCAAAACAGCAAATAAAAGTGCACTCAAATACCACAAATGTGTATAACTTCCTACAAATATGAGATTTTTTAAATACATAAAAAACCCGTATACAATACCTTTAGGATTGTTGACTATATTGATTAAAGATATAGGAAAATAAACCAAAGACCAAAGGAGATATAGCTTTAAAATACGTTTAAAATATGTTTTGCTGTGTACAGGAGAAAATGCTTCCAAAGATGTTTTTTTGTAGAGAAAGAAACCATTAAAAATAAAGAACAACGGAACTGCCGTTCTGCTCAGGCAATGACGCAAGCCAAAATTCAAATAGGACAAAAGGTTCATTGTCTCTTGTCTTCCAAAGGGCGGAACATGAATCATAACTACAAAGACTGCACAAATCAATTTTGCCACATCAAATGAGTTGTATTGACTGTTTTTATTGGTAATATCCATACTTTACACTCCTTATATATATTTATTTGGCCTTATCAATAATCACATAATTTACTTGAGAAAAAATTCTACCTATTTCTTTATGAAACATATTCGCTATCGTATTACATATTTGTGTAGCATATTTTTTGCTTTCACATGTTACACGAATTTCAAATACTTCGCTATTATCAGTTTGCTTTAACTCTGCTTCATATTCAATATCAGGATATTCCGCTTTTATAGATTTTTGAAAACTGTCGGAAGTGAACAAGTCACAACAAGTAGGATACATTTGTTGTGACGTAGCAATATCAGTTAAATTAACAGTAGCAGAGGCTATTGAAGTGTTAGCTACGTAAATGTATGCTCTGGAACTTTTTTTAGGCACTTGCGATATGTTATTTTCGATTGATTCTAAAAATTCTTTGTCAGCAGATTCGTAGTAGTGACTTTGACTAGCATTTCCAAGCATTAAATATATACCCAGACAAACAACAAGCGTACATAAAGAACTTATAATCGCAATAGTGCTCTTTTTCATTTAGTTTCCCCTCCATTACCCTTAGCCGTATGTATCGACTTTACAAGCATTCGTCTTATGACGCCGCATTCTTGCAGAAGTTCTTTTGATATATCTTCTGATATGCAATTTGAATCAACAAGAATTTCTGCGAAGTTTTGTTCTTACGAACAAAGTGAAGTTAAGTTTGCCACTGCACCGAATGGTGCAACTTCACTATCTCAGATAACTTCACTTGCCGTCAGGCAAACTTAGTTTGAAAGCGTTAGCAAAGCTACGCTTTCAACATGACTCGTATTCGGAAACATATCCACAGGAATAAGCGTTTTGAGGCGATACCCCTCGCCGCAAAGGAATTTAAGGTCACGAGCCAGGGTTGCCGGATTGCAGGAGATATACACAATTTTCTCCGGTGCCATGGTCAAAATTGCCTCTAAAGCTTTTTTATCTGCCCCTTTTCGGGGCGGGTCTAAAAACACAACTGCGGGGTTTTCTTTTTTCAGCTCCGGTGCAATTTCTTCTGCCTTTCCGAGGAGAAATTCTGCATTTAAAACGCCGTTTCGCTCAGCATTTTCTTTAGCATTTTCGATTGCCTGAGGCACTACCTCAACACCAATCACCCGACCTGCGTGCCGGGCGGCAAAAAGAGAAATTGTCCCGATACCGCAATATAAATCAAGGACGGTTTCTCCGCCGGAAAGCTCTGCTAAATCAAGAGCTGTCTGATACAGTGCCTCTGTCTGAGCACGGTTAATCTGGTAAAAGCTGTGAGGCGAAATTCGGAAGGAAAAGCCGCCTAAAACATCTTCAATATACTCTCTGCCAAACAGCAGTTTGTTGGTGTTTCCCAAAAGGAGATTGTTGGCTTCTTTATGAATATTCAGCATGACAGAGGTCAGCTTATAGTCGGTTTTAACCGAGAGCAACCTCTCTACCCAAGCCTCTTTCTGCCGCAGAGAATCTGCGTTGACCGTCAGCACCACCATAGCCTCACGAGTTTTCTCCGCAAGACGCACAAATAGCCGCCGTGCTACGCCCCGGCGGCTTTCTTCGTTATATACAGAAATATTGTTTTCACGCAAAAAAGAGACAGTTTCTGATAGCCAGGCTGACGCCGCAACATCTCCCTGACGGCAATCGGAAAGGGGAATTACCCTATGGCTGCCGGCAGCATAAAACCCGCCCACGGGCTGCCCTTTTTTATCTGTTCCCAAGGGGAATACCATTTTGTTCCGATACCGCTCCGGGCAGGGGGCTGCCAAGGTTTGACGGACCTCTATATCAGTAAAACCGCCGATACGCTCTATGGCATCTGCCACAATCTGCCGTTTTACGGAAAGCTGCTCAGAATACGCCATATGGGCAAGCTGACAACCGCCACATTCTTTTGTGGCGGTACAAAAATCGGCACGGCGGCAAGGGGCAGTTTCTAAAAGACGCAAAACCCGACCGTAGCCACAGCCGGATTTTACGTATTCCACTACAATTTCTGCTGTTTCGCCCCGACAGGTGCCGGGAACGAACACCACCATACCGTCAATTCTTCCAACGCCGTCACCACCGGCGGCAATGCCGGTTATGGTAACAACTGCTTTTTCGCCTGCCTGCATTCTTTTCCTCCTTAGGCTTCTTCCGCCTCCATCTGCATAGCGGTACAATACACCGCACATTCCAAGCGTTTTCGCATTAAATCGCAAGACATTTTAAGAGGCTCGTTAATACCGCCGCCGTACTGCACTGCGTTAGCCGGACAGCCGCCGCTGCAGTAGAACTTGGCAAAGCAGTTCTGACACGCCGGTTTTGTATAAATATTAGAATCACGGAACATATTGCTGATTTCCTGCTTCAGGCCCTGCTCTTTTACGTTGCCCAGCTTCATGTCTTCATTTCCCACGAACTGGTGACAGGGGTAAATATCGCCGTCGGGAGAAACAGCCACATATTCATGGCCGGCACCGCAGCCGGAAAGACGCTTTAAGATACAGGGGCCACCGGTTAAGTCCACCATAAAGTGGAAGAACTGGAAGCCGTTGCCCTCCCGTTTTCTCTTAACATATTCTGCCGCCAGGGCTTCGTACTGCTCAAAGAGCACCGGCAGGTCTTCTTCACGGAACATATAGTCCGTATCCGCTGATGCCACAACCGGCTCAACGGAAATCTGCTTAAAGCCAAGGTCCGCTAAATGCAAAACGTCTTCTTTAAAATCTAAGTTCTTTCTTGTAAACGTGCCTCTGACATAGTAGTTATCCTGGTTACGGGATTCTGCCATATCCAGAAAGCGGGGCACGATGGCATCATAACTGCCGGTACCGTCAACACGGACACGCATAGCGTCATTCACACACTTTCTGCCGTCAATTGACAGAACGATGTTGCCCATTTCCTCGTTAATAAACTTCTTTTTATCTTCGTCCAGCAAAATGCCGTTGGTGGTAATGGTAAAGCGGAAGTTTTTGCCATATTCCTTTTCAATGCTTCTTGCATAGCGAACAATGCCTTTTACCACTTCAAAGTTCATAAGGGGTTCGCCGCCAAAGAAGTCCACTTCCAGGTTTTTGCGGTGACCGGAGGCCTTAATTAAATAATCAATCGCGTTTTTACCCACTTCGAGGCTCATCAACCCTCTGGGGCCTTCATAGCTGCCGGTTTCCGCAAAGCAGTATTTACATCTTAAGTTACAGTCGTGTGCAATATGCAGACACATAGCTTTCACAACAGAATCCCGGTTGGGTCTGTTTTTTACAATATCAATATAAGGGTCTTCAGCGTATAAGATACCCTCTTCTTTTAAAGACAAAAGCTCTTGCCAAACTTCTTCTAAGTCCTCTTTTTTATAGCCCGAAAGCTTGTCTGCCACGTCCTGAGGCAACGCCCCCTCCGGTGCTTTTTCGCCCAAAGTCTGCAGGAGGTCATACGTCATTTCATCAATCACAGAAACGGCACCGCTGTTGGAATCCATCACAATCTGCGTACCGTTCATCGAAAAACTATGTACCATGTTAAATTTCCTTTCGTTACAAGAAAAAAAGCAGGACCGGTAATCCAGCCCTGCTTTTTATCATTATGCTCTTTCGCACTTCTGGTTAGCAACTGTGCAAGAGGTTTTGCAAGCAGACTGGCAGGAAGTCTGACATTCGCCGCAACCGCCCTTTTTAGCAGTTTCCTTTAAAGTGCCTTTGGTTAAAGTTTTGATATGCTTCATTTTATTTTCCTCCTTAGTATCTTTTCCGTTTGGCAGAAATGTTTACGCCCAGAATACCGCCGAATGCACCGCCGAATATTCCGATTGCCAGCAGCACCAGTATGTAACTACTGCAAGAGAAGCTGCCGGAAACCAAAAGCGAAACGATATACAACACCAAAACGTATAAAATGCCTGTTAATGCTCCGTTTAAGTAGCCCCGGCTTTTACCGGCTCTGGCTGAAACGGCACCGGCCAGCATAACGCTTAGCACCATGGTAACCGTTGTAATAAACGGAATACTGCCCTCTGATAACCCGGTGTAGGTTAAAAGCAATGCCGCAATGAAAAAAACCACTAAAGTAAATCCCAAAGCCGCAAGCACCGCTTTTAGAAAGCCGGATAACACCGACTTCATGATTCCCACATCTTTAACCTGCTTGTCACTATACATATTTTTCCTCCCGGCAAGAAATGTTGTTACATTCTATGCCCGAAGGTATGCTTTTATGACAGGCAGACCTTAGTCAGCAGAGATGGTTTTTTCAACACTGCGAACAGCCCAACGTTCCATCATAATCAGCTGTTTTTCGCTGTTTGTACCGGATTCAACGACGATTTTTTCGTCTTTAATTCTGGCAACGGTTCCAACAATACCGCCGATGGTAGTAATCTGATCGCCAACCTTTAAGTTTGCCAGCATGTTCTTGGTTTCTTTTTCTTTTTTCTTCTGGGGTCTGATTAAGATAAAATAGAAAACAACAATTAAAAGAATCATAGGCATTAAAGACATCAGCATACCCATAGGACCTGAAGGCTGCTGCTGCCCTGCTGCCTGAGCTGCCTCTTCAGCAAACACGCGTAACATATATGTGCACCTCCGTTATTTTATATAATATATACACTTCATTATACCTTTTTTCCCAAGATTTATCAATAGGTTTTTAAAACCTTTCCAAAATACAACCAAAAGATTGTATTTTACTGTAAATCATAGAGCATCCCCTTGCGGACAGGCTCCGGGTCAGCCCCTAAAGCCTTGGCAATGGCAAAGGCAAAATCTGCCGCCGTACCGGCACCCCGGGAGGTAATAATATGCCCGTCGGTAACCACTCGGTCTTCCTTCGGTGTTGCCCCCAAAAGCTCGTTTTCATAGCCGGGATAACAAGTGGCACAGCGGCCCTCAGTTAAGCCGAAAGCACCTAAAATTTTCGGTGCGGCACAAACCGCTGCCACAATTTTCCCGGCCTTATCTGCCTGCTTTAAAAGAGCTTCCAGCTCGCTGCAAGCCTGTAGATTGTCAGAACCGGGCAGACCGCCGGGGAGCACGAAAGCCGTGGCTTTTGCCGGGTCTACCTCGTCTAAATAGCTGTCTGCCACAACGGAAATACCGTGGGCACCTGCTACCAAGAGATTATCGCTGATAGAAACGGTCTCAACCAAAAGGCCGCACCGCCGCAAAATGTCAATCACGCTGATTGCCTCAATTTCCTCAAAGCCTTCAGCCAAAAATACATATACCATATAAAAACTCCTTTCATTGACTTTTTCCTGTACCTATATTATACTGGTTTTAACCCCGGGTTACAAGACAGAAACGAAAAAAATCAGTCAGGAGGGCAAAAAAATGCAAAACCGGATTTATATTGTTGACTGCCGCTATTTTGATGCTGTTTCCGCATCTTTCGGAACGGGCAGAATTTTGCTGCCCTCTGTTCCCTGCAAAGAGCTGGACGAGCCTGTTTCCTGCCACCCGGACATGGTCTTGTTTGCCCCCGAAAAAGGCACGCTTATTTGTGCCAAAGAGGTTTTTGAAGATTACCAAAAACTTTTGTCGCCTTATGGCGTACGGTTGGTACAGGGAAAAAGCAACCTTATGCGTGACTATCCGAAAGATATTGCATATAATGTACTATATACGTCTGTCGGTGCCTTTGCAAGATTCGACAGCACCGATGCAAGGGTTACTGACTTTTTAGAAAAACAAAAAGTGCAAAAACACAATGTCAACCAAGGCTATGCCCGTTGCAGCACCGTCTCTTTCGGGGCTGCTGTAATTACGGCAGATACAACCATTTCAGAAGCCGGAAAAGCTGCCGGACTTTCGGTTTTAAAAATAAACTCCGGTTTCGTGAGTCTGCCGGGATATGACTACGGCTTTTTAGGCGGTGCTTCCGGCGTATTAGAAGATAACACCGTGGCGTTTTTCGGAGACCTTTCCACCCACCCGGACGGCGAAAAAATCCGCCGGTTTATTTCCGAAAACGGATATGTATGCTCTGACGTTCCCGGCACGCCGTTACTTGACATTGGTACAATTTTCTGCATAGAGTTGTAAAAACAGAGTATAATACATCGTGAATCTTGTTTTCAAAAAGGGAGGGAACCCATTTGCAAAACCGAATCACACTGGGTTTAAAAGGGGACGTCAATTTTATTCAGTCCCGCCTTTATAACCACCCTGAATGTGTGTTTCCCATTTCCATTTCCAAAGACGAAACGTCGGGCTCTGTCACTTATATTTACTTTGACCCCTCTGACGATATATTTATACTGGACCAATACGTAAATGTTGTTGCCGAATACATTATCGACCGCTATGAAAACCGCCTTCTGCGTCGGATTTTAGATGAAAACTATCCTGATTTTTCTTCCGTTTCCAAACGGGAGATTTTAAAAAACATTGAATGTTTTGCCGACGACCCGGAGATTGGCTATTCGGCACGAAAAAAAGCCGTTCTTCTCAGTATTTATGACTATTTAAAAGAAGATACCACCATGCTGATTGACGGCTTTGTTGCCTTTCGCTTAAAGGAATACGAAGAGCTCCTTACCCGTCTTGCAAACCGCATGACAGAGCAGTATGTTGCCCAGAAAGAATACACAGAGTTTATTGACCTTTTAAAATACTTTGTCAACATACAGCAACACCGTCCTGCCATGGTGCATATTATCGTCTCCCCTGCCGGCGGCTATACCCTCCTTGACGAATCGGGAGAGGACATTACCGCCCGGTGCTTTGCCGATTTTATTGACGGAGAAATTTTACTCACGGAAGAAGCCTATGACGACCTGCTTATCAGCGTTTTAATTACCCTGGCACCGGAAAGCATCTCCGTTCACAACAGCTCCTCTATTAAAAACAGCGAACTGTTTTCTACCATTTCTCTGGTCTTTAACGGAAAAATTACCCACTGCAACGGTTGCGAAATCTGCAAGCTGTAACGAGTGGGGCGGTAGCAAAATACGCAAACCGCACAAAGCACTATTTTGTGTCCATCCCTAAAAGAGGCTGTAGTAAAACGATTTTTTTGCTACAACCTCTTTTTTGCACATTTATTTAGGAAAAGACTTGAAAAAAACCGCTAAAAACTATTGATTATAAGGCAAAAATATGATAAAATAATGTTTCAAGTATATACTTTTGAGAGGAAGATTGTTGTGCAAAAGTTAGGACTCAATGAAATCAGAGAAAAATATTTATCTTTTTTTGCAGAAAAAGGCCATTACAGAATGCCCAGCTTCTCGCTGGTGCCTGAAAATGACCCCAGTCTGCTTTTAATTAACGCCGGTATGGCTCCCTTAAAGCCTTACTTCACCGGCCGGCAGACGCCTCCCAGCAAGCGGGTCACCACCTGCCAGAAATGTATCCGTACACCGGACATTGAGCGTGTTGGTAAAACCGCCCGCCACGGTACGTTTTTTGAAATGCTGGGTAACTTCTCTTTTGGAGATTATTTTAAACACGAGGCCACAGCCTGGGCATGGGAATTTATCACAAAGGTGCTGGAGATTCCCGTGGATAAGCTGTGGGTTACCATTTACGAAGACGATGACGAAGCCTTTGAAATCTGGACAAAGGAAGTGGGCGTTGCCCCCGACCGTATTGTCCGCATGGGTAAGGAAGATAACTTCTGGGAAATCGGTTCCGGTCCTTGCGGCCCCTGCTCCGAGCTTTATTATGACCGTGGCGTAGAACACGGTTGCGGTTCACCGGACTGCGGCGTTGGCTGTGAATGTGACCGTTTTATCGAGTTCTGGAACTTAGTGTTCACCCAGTTTGACAAGCAGGAGGACGGCACTTACGAAAAGCTGTCTCACCCCAACATCGACACCGGCATGGGCCTTGAGCGTATTGCCTGCATTATGCAGAACGTTGACTCCCTGTTCGATGTTGACACCATTTACCGCATCTCTGAAAAGGTTTGCGAAATGGCAAAGGTTGAATATAAAAAAGACGAAAAGACCGATGTTTCTATCCGCGTTATCACGGATCACATCAGAAGCACCGTGTTCTTAGTGTCTGACGGGGTTCGTCCCTCTAACGAAGGCAGAGGCTATGTGCTCCGTCGTCTTTTACGCCGTGCTGCCCGTCACGGAAAACTCCTGGGCATCAATAAAGCATTTTTGGCTGACCTTGCCGATACCGTTATTAACGAGTCCTGCGGAGCTTATCCTGCTCTGTCTGAAAACCGCGACAGAATTAAAAATGTTATCCGCATGGAAGAAGAACGGTTTATCGAGACCATTGATGCCGGCTTTGCAATTTTAAACAGCTTTATCGACCAGCGTTCTGCCGAGGAAAAGGATTCTCTCTTCTCCGGTGAACAGGCATTTAAATTATACGATACTTACGGCTTCCCCATTGACTTAACCCGTGAAATTTTAGCGGAAAAAGGAATTGAAATCGATGAGGAGGGCTTTGCCTCTGAGATGGACAAACAGCGTCAACGTGCAAGAGCTGCCAGCAAAATGAACGATGTGGGCTGGGACGATAAGATTGCTGACATCTTAGTTGCTTTTACTCCCACCAAATTCGTTGGCTATGACGAGCTGGTAACCAAGGCAAAGGTTTTAGCCTTAATTGCTGACCAGGAAAAGGTGGACAGCCTCTCAGACGGTGACGGTATTGCCGTTTTAGACGTTACACCGTTTTACGGTGAAGGCGGCGGTCAGGTTGGTGACAAGGGTGTTCTTACAAATGACCTGTGCCGTGCTGAAGTTTTAGACACCAAAAAGACAGCAGACGGAAAATTCTATCATATTATTAAAGTGACCGAGGGCGAGCTGAAGGTTGGCGACGAGGTTACCGCAACCGTTGATTCTGAGTACCGCGGTGCAATCTCCCGGAACCACAGCGTTACCCATCTGCTCCAGAAAGCACTGAAGAACCGTTTCGGCAGCGAAGTCGGTCAGGCAGGCTCCTTGGTTGAAAACGGCCGTATGCGTTTTGACTTTACGCTGACACAGCCTATCTCTGCTGAGGACTTAAAGGTAGTTGAAGAAGAAGTCAACCGCCACATTTTAAGTGCTATGCCCGTAGTTTGGGAAAATATGCCCATTGACCAGGCAAAGAAAATGGGTGCAACCGCTATGTTCGGTGATAAATACGGCGATGTTGTCCGTGTTGTTACCATGGGCGATTACTCCATGGAGCTTTGCGGTGGCTGTCATGTTAAAAATACAGCTGAAATCGGCCTGTTCAAAATTTTGTCCGAAAGCGGCGTTGCAGCCGGTATCCGCAGAATTGAGGGTGTTACCGGTTTTGGCGTTCTGCATGAGCTTTACGGTCTTGAAACCGAGCTTTCTGCAGCTGCTTCTGTTTTAAAATGCTCTCCCCGTGATGTAGCACAGAAAGCACAGAACCTGCAGGCTGAATTAAAAGCTGCCGGCTCTCAGATTGAGGCTCTGACCGCTAAAATGGCAAAGAATGCCGCAGCAGACCTTTTAGATAACGCAACTGTTGTAGGCGGTGTTACCGTAGTTTGTGCTAAGCTTGAAAACACCGGTGTTGACGGTATGCGTGCTCTGGGTGACTCCGTAAAAGAAAAACTGCCCTGCTCTTTTGTAGCTTTAGCAGATATTTCCGGCGGCAAAGTAACCTTTATTACTATGGCAACCAAGGACGCTGTTAATGCAGGTGTTCACGCAGGTAATATCATTCGCGAAATGGCCAAAATTGCCGGCGGCGGCGGTGGTGGCCGTCCCGATTCTGCTCAGGCAGGCGGTAAGGACGCTTCTAAAGCTGATGAAGCACTGAAAAAAGCGGTTGAATTAGTCAAAGATGCCGTTGAAAAATAAGAAAACCCGTTAATTAGCGGAGGTGAATTTCGCTTTGAATCTTCCAAATATTCTGACCCTAATCCGTCTTTTTATGGTTCCCTTATATGTGGTAGTTTTTCAGCACGAAGAGGGTGTCCGGCTGTTTTCCACACTGATTTTTGTATTAGCCAGCGTGACAGACGTTTTAGACGGATATTTAGCAAGAAAACTGAATATGAGTACAAAATGGGGACAGCTTATGGACCCCTTAGCCGATAAATGTATGCAGCTAGCCGTGATTCTGACCCTGTTTTTTGCAGGACAGGTGCCTGTTTGGTTCCTGATTATCTTAGTGGTAAAAGAGCTGATGATGATTACCGGCAGTGCTTTCTTATTCAGTAAAAAAACCTATGTAAAAGCCAATATAACCGGCAAACTCAGCACAGTTGTTTTGTTTCTGGTTATGACACTTTTACTGCTGATTCCCTCCATGAATGCGGTGCTGAAAACTATTTTGTTAGGTTGTTCTGCGGTGCTGGCACTTTCTGCTGCCATTACATACTTGTATTTATATTTCGTTCAGGACCAGTCCTTTAGGAAATATGCACCAAAGAGCAAGAAAGGAGAATCCTTATGACAACGCTCGGATGGATTTTAATTGTACTGGGAGCTTTGATTAACTTTTTGGCGAAGCCTGTTCTTGTAAAGTTGAAAAAAGCTGAAAATGACCCGGAACAAAAACTTTTATATACCGTTAAAGTAATTGGTTTATGTTTGGTTATCGCAGGTGCGATAATGATTTTTATAGCAGGGGGTAACGTAAATGTCGGAGCAATTAGATAAAATATATAATCCCGGCGAAGTGGAAGACAGACTCTATAAGGGTTGGGTAGAAAAAGGGTATTTCACTCCGGAAATCGACCCGGAAAAAGAACCTTTTACCATTGTAATTCCGCCGCCGAACGTAACAGGACAGTTGCACATGGGTCATGCCTTAGACGAAACGCTGCAGGATATTTTAATCCGCTATAAGCGTATGGCAGGCTTTAGCACCCTTTGGGTGCCCGGAACCGACCATGCCGGTATTGCAACGCAGATTAAGGTTGAAGAAATGCTGAGAAAGGAAGAGGGCAAAACCCGTTACGACTTAGGTCGTGAAGCCTTTACCCAGCGTGTTTGGGACTGGAAACATCAGTACGGTACCCGTATTATTAACCAGCTCAAAAAATTAGGTAGCTCCTGTGACTGGACCCGTGAACGGTTCACCATGGACGAAAACCTTTCTAAAGCCGTTAAAGAAGTTTTTGTAACTCTTTATGAAAAAGGCTTGATTTATCAGGGAGAACGCATCATTAACTGGTGCCCCCATTGTATTACGGCTCTGTCGGACGCTGAGGTTGAATATGCTGAGCAGAAAGGTGCTTTCTGGCATATCCGCTACCCGGTTAAAGGCAGCGATGAATCTTTTGTTATCGCTACAACCCGTCCTGAAACCCTTTTGGGTGATACTGCCGTTGCAGTTAACCCCGAGGACGAACGGTATACCCACTTAGTCGGCAAAACCTTGATTCTGCCTTTGGTGGGCCGTGAAATCCCCATCATTGCGGACGAATATGTTGATAAAGAATTCGGTACCGGTGCTGTTAAAATTACGCCGGCACATGACCCCAACGACTTTGAAGTTGGTGCCTGTCATAACCTGCCTATCATTAAAGTATTAGATGATAGTGCCAAGGTTAATGCAAACGGCGGTAAGTATGAAGGCCTCGACCGCTATGAAGCTCGCCGTCAGATTATTGCTGACCTGGAAGAACAGGGCTTCTTAGTAAAAACCGAGGACCATGTTCACAACGTTGGCCAGTGCTACCGTTGCGGAACTACCGTAGAACCCATTACGTCCCGTCAGTGGTTCGTAAAAATGGCACCTTTGGCTGAAGAAGCCTTGCGTGTTGTAAAAGATGGTACTATTTCCTTTGTTCCTGACCGTTTCTCCAAAACCTATATTAACTGGATGGAAAACGTTCACGACTGGTGTATCTCCCGTCAGCTCTGGTGGGGACACAGAATTCC
>JAFQWH010000049.1 GCA_017407515.1 Clostridia bacterium
TGAAGTTTATATAACCAATTCGCAAATTGTGTTAGAAAACGGTATTCTTTGGGATGGTGTTCTTTCTATAGACAATGGAATCATTTCAGCTTTTGGCAGACAAGAAGAGATAGCCATACCTGATGATAGCGAGATTATCGATGCAAAGGGTACTTATGTGGGTCCCGGCTTGATTGATATTCATGTTCATGGTGGCGGTGGCTATGATACATACTTTAATGCAGATAAAGCGGCTGTGTTTTTCTTAAAGCATGGTACGACATCCTTTTTGGCAACGCCATGCTATGACCTTAACTTAGAGGATTTTGTCCGTTCTATACGTAAAATCAGAGAAGACATGAAAACTACGCCGTCTATCAAGGGTATGTATATGGAGGGGCCATATATGAACCCCAAATATGGTGCCTGTGCTCATTTGAATCCCTGGAAGGGACCCATTTGTGAAAACGAGTATAAGGCATTGGTTGATGAAGCCGGGGAGGATGCTAAAATATGGGCTGTTGCACCGGAACGAGAAGGGCTTATGTCATTTTTAGAATATGCCCGAAACGTGAATCCCACCGTCCGTTTTGCGTTGGGCCACAGTGAAGCAAAACCTGCAGAGGTACGGGCTTTGGGTCAATACCGCCCAACGCTTTTAACTCATTTTTCCGATGCGACAGGTCGCGTGGGTGAAGGCGTTGGCATCAGAAAGACAGGACCTGAGGAGTATTGTCTTAACGAGCCTGATATGTATGCTGAACTCATCAGCGATTCTTGTGGCGTGCATGCAGAAGCTGAGATGCAGCAAATGGTAATTCGATGTAAGGGTGTTCACCGCACTGTGTTGATAACTGATGCACTTGAATGTGATTGTGAGGCTCCGCCTCAGTATGCACATATTACCGATATTGCATTTGATGACCTTGGCAATATCAACGGCAGCAAACTGACTATGGATCAGGCGTGCCGCAATATTATGCGTCATACAAACTGCGGGATTGCACAGGCGTTTGTAATGGCATCTTTAAACCCAGCAAAAATGATTGGATTAGACCATCAGATTGGTTCCATAGAAGTCGGCAAAGTTGCTGACCTGATTTTTGTTGATGATAAATTTAACGTACAAAATGTTATGCAAAATGGTAAGATTTGCAAGATAAAAAGCGAGGAAAAATAATGAACACATTACAAGTAGGTTTTGCAACTGTAAATATCAATCCGCCTTTGGGCATACCTGTCTGTGGTTATTTTGTAAAACGATATGCCCGTGGTTTTTTAGATGATTTAGAAGTAAGCGCCATGGCACTTGCCTGCAACGAGAGTTCGGTTGTACTTATTAGTGTTGATATTTGCTATTTTGAGAATGATTTTGCTAACAAAATTCGTGCCTCCGTTGCCGAAGTAATCGGTATGCCCCTAGAGAATATTTTCCTTTCGGCGACCCATACCCACACAGGACCGGGGAGTATTTTAGATAAGAACGAAGGAAATGATTTGACAGCGTCATATAATTCCTTTTTAGAAAACAGAATTTGTGATGTTGTACGCTTAGCTTTGCTTGATTTGAAACCGGCAAAAATGGGTTATATTGTTGGTTATGCACCTGAAAGAGTGGCTTATATCCGTCGTTATAAAATGAAAGATGGTTCTACAATGACCTGCCCACCGGTGGGAAGTCCTGAGATTGAAGGTCCTATTGGTGAACTTGACCAGCGGGTGAATGTACTCAGGTTTGACCGAGATGGCGGTAAAAGCATTGTAATTGTAAACTACGGTGTTCATGCCGATACAGTAAATGGTGATATGATTTCCTCAGATTGGCCGGGATGGATGCGTCGGACGCTTGATAAGGCGTTAGACGGCGTAAAATCTATGTTTATTGCCGGTTGCGAGGGCGATGTGGGCAGCACTAACGTTTTCCCGAGGGATGGGGATATGAATGATACTGAAATCAGCTTTGACAATGAAATGAAGAGCCCCGGTATGGCACGATTTGTTGGCCGTGCTATTGCAGGTACTGTCTTACAGGTTTATGATAAAGTAAAATATATTGACGTTAATAAAATAAGTGTCTTACATAAAATTGCAAAAATTCCTTCTAATATGCCAAAAGCTGAGGAAATGCCACTTGCCCGTCGGTATATGGATTTGCATAAAGCCGGAAAAGAGAATGAAATTCCCTTTGAAGCAATGGAACTGACTACGGTAGTTGCTGAAGCAGAACGTATGTGTCTTTTGGAAAACGGACCTGAATATTTTGATATGGACTTTATGGGTATTAAGCTTGGTGAAGTGGCCATAGTGGGTATTCCCGGTGAGCCTTTTACCGAGGTGGGTGTTGGTATTAAAGATACAGATGGCTGGGGCATTATTATGCCTTGTGCACTGGTGAATGGTAGTATGGGTTATTTCCCCATGATGTCAGCTTATAATGAAGGTGGCTATGAGGCGCGTTCAACCCGATTCAAAGCCGGCGTTGGTGAGCGGATTATTGAAAACAGTAAAGCTGTTTTAGATGAAATGGTAAAGATGTAGTAAGATTTAAGGAGACCTTTATGAAATTTTTTCACGTTTATAATGAAGATGCCTTTGAAGGGCTAGTAAAAAACAGTTTGATTAACAAGGATACCGGTTTTAAAATTCAGCATGCCTTTTCCGTGCCTGAGGATCGACTGTTCAATAAGTATGCTGCTAAAGGCACAAATCTTTATAATCTTTTAAAAGAGGGAAATTATCCCTTCTATGTTGACAGAATAGCCGGTGGCATTACATATTATCCTTATACCTTTGATAAGGAATTGATTCAGGAATATATTGATATGCTTGGAGATTGGTTTTTGGGCTTTCAGCTACATGAAAGTGCATCAAACCGTCGCCATTCGGATTGGCCTTATATTTTAAAAGTTATGAACGGAGATAAAGGCCCTTATGATGTAAATGTTTTAAGAGAGCGGCTTTTAAGCTCCTTTGCCATAAGACCTGACGGGACAATGCTTTATAATCTTAATCAGGATCCACCGGAGGTTTTTGCCCGGCAGAAGTATGCAGAAACACCGGAGGAGTTTTTGATAGAGGTTCGTGATATGTTCAGTCGTAGAATGGATGAGGTTTGCGGCAGAATTCTCCCTTGTGACAGTGACTATCTCTTAGCAAAAATGCAGGATGAACTGGGAATGCGTACCTTTATGGTTGAGGTAGGCATGCAGTCCCCCTATATGCGCCAACAGATTTCTCAGGCTCGTGGCATTGCCAAAGCAAGCGGCAAGACTTGGGGTGCTTATTACGAGTGTTGGCGTGAGGTTCGCAAGAATGGTGAAGTTTCCTGGCATATGCCTTGCTTTAATTCAGACCCGTCAAATGAATGGTATCTAACCTCTGAGACACACCCGGATGACTTTACTACCTTCGGGGAAAGTGGCGGTAGTTCCCGTAATCTGCAGGAAAGAATCTATTATTATTCTTTAATGGCTGGTGCTGATTATTTCTCAGAAGAGTGGGGTTTAAACTGCAGTTATTCTGATATGAATACCTTTGAACTTTCATCATATGGTAAGGTGAAAAAGAACTTTGTGGACGATGCATTGAATTACCGTGGTATGAAAGCCATTGTTCCGTTTGCGTTGGTTCTGCCCAAAGACTATATTTGCGTGGAACAACCTGACATGGATGATTCTACTAAAATCGGCGACCATGTAGATAAGTATATGCGTTATACTCTGGATGCTGAAAAAAAGGCTTATATCGGTCATATTCAGGATGTAATCAAGCTGTTTTTGGCACGGCTTAATCCCGTTGGGAATGAGGGGCATGTAATTACAAACTCCCGCTTTGGCGATGTGATTGATATAATCTTTGAAGATGCGTCTGACAGTGCGTTTAGTCAGTATGAATATTTGATTGATGTGACGCCTGAAGGAAGCTTTGCAAAGGCAAAAGCCGGCAGTAAATTTAAGATTTTAACCAGTGATAATCTTGAAAAGTTAGAAATAGAAGTTCAGAAGCTGACAAAAGAGGTTATGCCTTGCTATGTAGATGGTCTTTTCTGGGTTGTTTCTGTGGATGAAAACGGAAAGCGCTATCTTTCTATATTTAATAACGAGGGTAACGAACGCGATGAGAGAAAGGGTGACATCATCCACCACGAGGCTGATGCTGTTGTAACAGTTCGGTTTAAAGAGGTGCCGAAACTGACCCTTTTAAAAGAAGCAATGGGGCAGATTGAGATTACAAAAATTGATGATTTGACCTATCGCATCGGTGTGCCTGCGGCAGGTTTTGGTATTTTTAGTTTTTAAGAAGGAGTGATTGTATGAAAATAGAACAGCCTTATGAATTTCGAAAAAAATTACTGACAATCCACGAAAAAGATGTTCGTGATGTGAGTCTTCAACCGTCAACCGACCAGTTTGCGTTTTCTGATGGAGTGATCATTGAAATCGGTAATACCGATAATGTTGTAATCAATATAGCGGCAGAAGATTTTGCTGACTTTTTTAAGACATCAATGGGGTTTTCTGCCTCTGTTTCCAAAACCGGTAAAGCCAGCGGTGCAAATGTTGTGACCTTGGCACTTGCCAAAGAGGCAGGCGTTGATTTGGAAGAAGCAGAGGGCTATAAAGGATTTTTGATTGATGTAAATGATGGTATCAAAGTCTATGGCTATGATGACCGTGGTGTTGCGGCGGCACTTTACTATATGGAAGATTTAATGTGCTTTGATCATGCACCCTTTTTGCAAAAGGGCATCATCAAGAAAAAACCGATGATGGCACCCCTAATGGTGCATTCCGGTTACGGCATGGAAGAGTGGCCGGATGAATATTTACTGCGGATTGCCCATGAGGGAAGAGATGCCCTTTTGGTATTTACCTGCGGTATTAATCAGACCCGTGTGGGGTATCTTGATTTTAATGATTTAATTGACCGTGCGGCAAAGTTTGGTCTTGATGTGTATGCCTACAGCTTTATGGACAGTATGGTAGAGCCGGATGCGGACGAAGCCGAGGAATATTTTGACCATCTTTACGGTGATTTGTTCCGTGAATGCCCGGGTCTTAAGGGTGTGACGCTAGTAGGTGAGGTTGTGGAATTTCACTCGAAAGATCCTCATGTTTCCAAATTCCGGTGCGAAGATGTCGTGACCGATGATTTACCGGATGGTAAACCTTGGCCGGGGTGGTATCCTTGTGAGGATTTACCCATTTTTATAGACAGGGTGAAAACCTCCATTCGCAACGTAAAGCCTGATGCAGATATTGTTTTGTGGAGTTATAACTGGGGTTATCAGCCGGAAGAAGCTCGTGTGCGTTTAATTGAAAGCTTGCCCACGGATATCACCTTTGAAGCAACCTTTGAAATGTTTGATAATAAAACAATTGAGGGAGTCAAAACCGCTGTTGCGGACTATTCTCTGGCTTTTGAAGGCCCCAGTCCTTACTTTACCAGTGAAGCCATTGCTGCGAAAAAACGGGGCATCCGCTTTTATGCAATGACCCAGGCGGCAGGTGTTACCTGGGATTTTGGTGTGATTCCTTATGAGCCAATGCCTTATCAGTGGATGAAGCGGTATGAAAATATTCGAAAAGCCATTCACAACTGGGATTTGTGTGGCAGTATGGATACCCACCATCATGGATTTACGCCGTCCATTATTACCAAGTTTTCAAAGCATGCTTTTCTAACGCCTGAAGAGCCGCTTGAGGAAATTTTAGACCGTATTCTTGCAGCTGAATATGGTGCAGAAAATTTAGAGAAAGTCAAAGAAGGCTTCCGCCATTGGAGTGAAGCGATTACATACTATACCCCCACAGAAGGTGATTTGTGCGGTGCTTCCCGTGTGGGGCCTGCATATCCGTTCTGTCTGTACTATCAGGCTGTTCCACCTTATAAGGAAGAAGCCGTTTTTGGGGCACGCGTTGTTTCGACAGAGTATTGTAACGGTATGGAGTATCCGTCTTTTGTAGGCGCCGCACCAAGAGAAAACTTTTTGAATATGCGTATTCGTCCTGAACTTACATCTGTGCGGAAAATGTATGAGTTGATGCAAAAGGGTATTGATGTGTTTGAATCCATCCCCAAGACAAATGAAAAGCTTTGCAATATAATTAATTTAGGTAAATTTATCCGAAATTGCGCTTTGACGAATGCGCACGCAAAAGAGTGGTACATTTTGAAGTGCCGGCTTAATGCTGAATTTACAAAAGAAGGGTTACTTCCCATTTTAGATGAGATGGAAACTTTGCTGTTATCCGAAATTGAGAACGCTAAGGATACAATTCCTTTAGTTGAGGCAGATTCCCGTTTGGGATGGGAGCCAACGATGCTTTATCTTGGAGACCGGGAACACCTTGAATGGAAAATCAGGCAGGTGCAGTATGTTCTTGAAAAAGAAATGGTAAAAGTAAGAAAATTAATAGAATTTTAGTCTTGACATTAAAAAACCGCAGTACTAGGTACTGCGGATTTTATAGTATGGCATCGTATTTTATCAAAACCCGTAAAATATCCTATGTAAGGCAATCCTGCCTTAAACGAATAAATGCACTGTCTGGCAAGGCAAACTTAGCCAGACAGTGCATTTATTAATTTTAGCACGGACGTGCTACTCAGTGGTGGAGACGAGGAGAATCGAACTCCTGTCCGAAAATGCCGCCGACCTGAGCTCTCCGAGCGCAGCTTATGATCTGGATTCCCCCTTCGTCAGGCTCACAAGCAACCCTGACGCCTCGGTAGCTTCATTATGCATGGCCGACGCAAAGCTTAGCCGGCTCACGTTCACTGCTCATGATGCCCGGTTCCCGGTCGCAGTCCCCCGGGGCGGACAGCCGCCTTAATTAGGCAGCAGCTAATTCAGTGTTAGCGTTTAAATTTAAAAAATTGCGGATTTTATAGCGGCCCCGCACCGCTGCTCGCTCTCAAACCATTAGCATCCCCGTCGAAACCGTTGCGTCCCCATGAGAATGTACTTTTATTATACCTGCTCCATCTTTCTTTGTCAAGTGGAAGTCCCTGGTAGAGTATGGTCTAAACGAAGCAAAATTATGCCTATTTTTAAAAGATTTTTCACATAATGATTGCATTTACTTATAAAAAGGACTATAATATTAAGTAATTATAATGGGAAAATATCGCAAACGATAGATAAGGAAGAGAATTTATGGCTAAAATTATTAGAGCAATTGAAGAGTGGGGCAATTTTAAAATTAGCTTTATTGACAGCCGGGATATTGTAAACACAGCACAGAGTATTCACCATACCTCGCCTGTGGTTACAGCTGCCCTGGGCAGAACCTTAACGGTAACGGCACTGATGGGTGCTTCTTTAAAATCCCCCACTGATAATATGACGGTTTATATTAAAGGCGACGGTCCCTTAGGCGGAATGGTCACCGCGGCAGACGGTGCCGGTATGGTAAAAGGTTATGCCTACGAGCCTTTGGTGGATCTTCCCTTAAAGAACGGCAAGCTCGATGTTGGCGGTGCTATTGGCCGTGGTTCTTTAGCAATTTCTAAAGATTTAGGTTTAAAAGAGCCTTATCTTGGTCATGTGCCTTTAGTGACCGGCGAAATTGGTGAGGACTTTACCTATTATTTTGCAAAATCGGAACAGATTCCTACTGCTATTGCTTTAGGCGTTTTGGTTGACACGGATTTAACCGTCCGCCAGGCAGGGGGCTTTATGGTGCAGATGCTTCCCGGTGCTGAAGATGAGGCCATCTCGATTCTTGAAAAGAACCTGCAAACTCTGCCACCGGTAACCACTATGCTTGAAGACGGCATGACCGGAGAAGAGATTATGGAAGCGGTTACAAAAGGCCTGGTGCTTCAGTATTTAGACCCAGCAGAATATGAATACCGCTGTGATTGCAGTGAGGAAAAAATCAGCCGTGCCTTAATCAGCATGGGTGCAGCAGAACTGCTCGATATGATTGAAAAGGACGGCGGTGCTGAAATTACCTGTCAGTTCTGTCCTAAGGTGTATCGCTTAAGCCGTGAGGAGTTACAGGCTCTTTATGAATCTGCGAAGAACTAATTTGTAGCTTGCGACAATTTTGCAGGAGGAAAAACAATGAAAATTATTATTGTTGGTGACGGAAAAGTCGGTATGACATTAACTGAATACTTAGCCCAGGAAGGCCACGATATTATGGTCATTGACCGCAATCCTAAGGTCATTGACAGCGTTGTGAATGCTTTTGATGTTATGGGTATCAACGGTAACGGTGCTAATTATGATGTTTTGATAGAAGCCGGGGCGGAAAAAGCGGACCTTTTAATTGCGGCAACCAGTTCAGACGAACTGAACATTTTAAGCTGCCTGATGGCAAAAAAAATCGGTACCCTGCATACCATTGCCAGAGTCCGTAACCCTGAATACGCACAGCAACTTCAGTTTATCCGTGAGGAACTGGGTCTTTCTATGGTGGTTAACCCTGAGTTTGAGGCGGCAAGAGATATTTCCCGAATCCTCCGTTTCCCCTCGGCAATCACTTTGGAGTGTTTTTCTAAAGGCCGTGTGGAACTGGCGGAGATTAAACTGCCGGAAAACGGGTATCTGGCAGGTCATCGGCTCTCGGAACTCTATAAAATTTGTAAAGAAAAAATTCTGATTTGTGCGGTACAACGTGGGGACGATGTATTCATTCCTGACGGTAATTTTGTTCTCCATGCAGGAGATAAAATCCATATTACCGGCTCTCACAGTGCGTTAGCGTCCTTTTTTAAAGCAGTTGGCATTTTTAAAGAGCAGTCTAAGCATGTTTTAATTATCGGTGGTGGAAAAATTGCCTACTATCTGGCACGCCATCTGGCAGAATCTCATGTTGATGTGAAGATTATTGAGCAAAAAGAAGAACGTTGCCTGCATCTTTCAGAGACGCTTCCCAAGGCTACCGTTATTTTGGGTGACGGAACAGACCAGCCGACGCTGCTTGAGGAAGGGCTTGCAGACTGTGATGCCTGCGTTGCTCTGACCGGTATTGATGAAGAAAATGTTATTGTTTCGCTGTATGCTCAGTCTTTAGGGGTTGATAAGGTTGTTGCTAAAGTTGACAGAATGTCTTTTGTGGACATGGTCGAAAGCTTTGGGCTCGACAGCTTTATTTCGCCCAAAACCATTACGGCGAACCGTATTGTCCGGTATGTTCGGGCGATGCAGGATTCCGGTGACTCTGATATAAAAAGTTTATATAAAATCGTTAACAATCAGGTTGAAGCGTTGGAGTTTGGTGTTACCCAGGAAGCGTTTTATACAAACATTCCCTTTAAAGAGCTCTCTACAAAAGACGGCATGCTGTTTGCTGCCATTATTCGTCACGGCCGCGTGATTATTCCCGGCGGTGGTGACCACTTAGAGGTTGGAGACAGCGTTATCATTGTAACCAATTCAAGTGGCTATGTAAAAAACATAGAAGACGTTTTTGCGTAATTACAGTTGCGGAGGCATTTTGCTTTATGAACTATAAAATGGTTGCTTACCTTTTAGGCAGAATATTGGTCATTGTAGCACTTTTAATGTGTCTGCCTTTTCTGATTGCTATTTTGCAAAAAGAGAATACCTGGGCAGGGTTTTTGTATGCGATTGCCGGCCAACTGGTGTTGGGGCTTTTGTGCAGCATTAACAAGCCGAAAAACACGGAGTTTTATGCCAAGGAAGGCTTTGTTATTGTAGGTCTTGTCTGGGTTTTAACCTCCTTTTTCGGTGCGTTGCCCTTTTACCTGAGTGGGGAAATTCCCTCTTATATTGATGCTTTTTTCGAAACGGTTTCCGGCTTTACCACAACCGGTGCCAGTATTTTAAACAATATTGAAGCACTGTCTTACAGTACCCTTTTCTGGCGAAGCTTTACCCATTGGATTGGCGGTATGGGCGTTTTGGTTTTTGTGTTGGCGGTATTGCCGAAGTCTCACGCCTCTCAGTCAATTCACTTAATGCGTGCGGAAGTCCCGGGCCCTCAGGTAGGGAAACTGGTTTCCAGAATGCGTGGAACGGCAAGAATTTTGTATGGTATCTATGTGGTTATGACGCTGGTGGAAATTATCTGCCTGCGGGTTGCCGGTCTGCCTTGGTTTGACAGTATTTTACATGCCTTTTCAACGGCCGGTACAGGTGGCTTTTCCATTAAAAACGCCAGTATCGCGGCCTATAACAGTGTGGCGATTGATTATATTATAACTATCTTTATGCTTCTGTTCGGTATTAACTTTACCCTGTTTTATTTGATTTTAACAGGTCACGCATTGCAGGCGTTAAAAAGCGAAGAATTACGGTGGTATGGAGGCATTGTAGCTCTTGCTACTGTTGTGATTACGCTGAACATTATGCCGCAATACAACGGCTTTTGGGACGCTTTCCGATACGCTTTCTTCCAGGTAGGGTCAATCATCACCACAACGGGCTTTATCACGGCGGATTACAGCAAATGGCCGATTTTGTCTCAGTTGATTTTGATGCTGATTTTGTTTATGGGTGCCTGTGCCGGGTCAACAGGTGGCGGTTTTAAGGTGTCCCGTGTTATAATTTTAGTTAAAAATTCTTTCCGTGAGCTCCGTCAGCAAATTCGTCCCCGTTCTGTGACAACCATTTCTCTTGAGGGCAGAGCTTTAGACGATAAAACCGTTTCCGGGGTTTTATCCTACCTTGGTCTTTACGTTTTTGTGTTTATCGGTTCACACCTGCTGATTTCGCTGGATTCGGTGTCCTATCTGACGGGATTTGCGGCAGTTGCTACCTGTATTAACAATGTAGGCCCGGGTCTTGAAGCTGTTGGCCCTGTGGAGAATTTTTCTCATTTCTCTAATTTCTCAAAGCTTGTTCTGTCGGCGGATATGCTGGCAGGCAGGCTGGAACTTTTGCCGATTTTAACATTGATGTCGCCGGCTACCTGGCGTCGTCGGTGATTTACACATAAGGAGGATTACTATGCCGCATATTACTTTAAAAATGTATCAGGGCAGAACAGAGGAACAAAAACAGGCTGTGACAAAGGCACTTTCAGAAGCACTGAAGTCTACCTTAGGCTGTTCTGACGAACACGTGAGTGTTTCTATTTATGACTATGACCCCAAAGAGTGGGGCGAAAAGGTGTTTTATCCTGAAATTATGGGGAATGAAGAAAACCTTTATAAGAAACCGGAGTATAAGCCGGAATAAAAAAAGACCGCCGTATGGGGCGTACTCTTAGGGACAGGTATATAAAAAGCCTGATTTTCCATGTGTTGGAAAATCAGGCTTTTTTCTTGGCTCCCTCTGATGAGGGAGGCGAGATTATATGTCCTTAACAGTATAGTTCATATGGCGGTCTTTTTTATGACAATTTAAAAGATTAAAAAGTATGCAATAACAATAACACCCAGCACAATTCTGTACCAACCGAAGACCTTAAAATCGTGGCGTTTTACATAGTCAACCAAGAACTTCACTGCCGCCATAGACACAAGGTAGGCAACCACCATGCCGAGAAGCAGCAAGCCCCACTCGGTGCCGGTCATAACATAGTCGTTGGTGACAAGCTTTAACAGGCTGACGCCGAACATAACGGGAATCGCCAAGAAGAAGGAAAATTCAGCCGCAACCCCACGGGAACAACCCAGCAGCATAGCTCCCAAAATCGTTGCACCGGACCGTGATGTGCCGGGGATAATGGAAAGGACCTGGAACAAGCCGATGAAAACAGCGGTTTTATAGGTCATTTGGTTCATCTCTTGAATACCGGCTTTTTTATTCATGCGTTCAATAATCAAAAAGCCAATACCGTAAAGAATCAACATTGCCGAGATAACCCAAGGGTTTTCAAAATAGGCCATCTGCTTATCTAAAAGGAGTCCGATGACAGCGGCAGGCATACAAGCAACAGCAACCTTAAACCACATATGCCAGGTGTTTTTTTGCTCCTCCTTTGACTTTGAGGGAGCAAAGGGGTTCAGCTTATGAAAGTATAGTGTTACAATGGCTAAAATTGCACCCAGCTGAATGACATATAAAAACAGGTCTGTTGTCAAAAAACTATCCTTTGTTTTCATAAACTCGTTGACCAAAATCATATGCCCGGTACTGCTGATGGGTAGCCATTCGCTGATACCCTCCACAATACCTAAAATTAGGGTTTTTATATAATCCACGGTGTTACTCCTTTCGGTCGGCGTTATTACAGTTGACGAATGTAAGCCAAAATCGCTTCCACAGAACCGGCAATGCCCAGCTTAGCACTGTTTAAGCAGAGGTCGTAGTTCTGCAGGTTATGCCATTTTTGACCGGTGTAATAGCTGTAAAAGCTGGCTCGCTTTTTATCGGTTTTGTTAATTAAATCTTCTGCATCACCGGCACTGAGCTTATAGAGCTTTTGAATACGGTCAATGCGATCCTTTAGATTTGCGTATACAAAAATACGGCAGCAGGCAGGGTGGTCCTTTAAAATATGGTCGGCACAGCGGCCAACAAAAACGCAGGAACCTTTTTCGGCAAAGTCGGAGATTACCTTAGACTGTGCCCTGAAAATCGTTTCGTTCAGATTCATAAAGGGCATACCCGTTACGTTGCTTGCCGGAGAATAAGCACCCAGAGCCACGGAGTACAAAAAGCTGGACATAGTTCTCTCTTCGGCATTTTTAAACAGGTTTTCATCGAGACCTGTTTTTTTAGCGGCTTCTACAATGATTTCCTTATCATAGTAAGGAATAGACAGAGCTTCAGCAACTGCCGTGGCAATTTCGTGGCCGCCACTGCCAAACTGTCTGCCAATGGTGATAACGGTGTTTTCTTTCATAAGGGAACCTCCTTTTGATTTTATTGTATGATACATACTTTCTTTTTACAACAAATTCTCGTCATAACCGGCACGCACGCCACCAATGAATTTAGGACGAGTCCGGGCACAGAGGATCCGAGCCTTACCAATCATATCAAGAGACAGGCGAACCGGTACGGCAACGGCCTTTAAGTGCATACCGATTAAGGTGCCGCCAATGTCAATGCCGGCGTCCGCCCGAATGGTTTCAACTGCAACGGGCTTTTCCATGTATTTATAAACCGTTGTGGCAAAAGATCCGCCGGCCTTAGGCTGGGGCACAACGTTGACCGGTTCGTAGCCAAAAGCTTTGGCGACGGAGGCTTCTATAATAACCGCACGGTTTAAATGCTCACAGCACTGTGCGGCAAGGTGAATGCCCTTTTCCTGTAACACGGGGCCGATACCCTTAAAAAGGGCTTCGGCAATGTCAATATTAGAACCCTTGCCGATATGCTCGCCGGCCACCTCGCTGGTGGAACAGCCGACAATCAGAACATCACCGGCAGAAAGCTTTGCCATACCGATCAGCTCGCAGATAGCGGTTTTTGCCTGTTTTGTTAATTCTTCGTACATGGTTAAAACTCCTTTGAGACTATTGTAGATGAATTTGTTTTTTGATTTGAATTTTATCCAGCATAAAGCCGATGACGAGATATAAGATACTGCTCACAATGCACTGCAGCGTGTTGCCGATGGCAGCGTAGAGGGGTGTAAGCCAGTTGTTTAACAAAACAACGTCTGTCATATAGTACCCCAGGACAGTGACCAGGCAGGCACCTGATAAAGCAATATAATTCCGCTTTACTAAAAGCTTACTGCCGTCGGCCGTGAAACAGAGGGCGACTAAGGATTTAATAATAAACGTCCAGGGTGCGTACACCACAGAACCGCATAGAAGATTAGCAAGGGAACTGCCGATGGCTGCTGCTGCACAAGCGTATCCTGCAGGCAGGATAGAAGCCGCCAAATACAGAACGGTATCTCCAACGTGTAGGCAGTTATGTCCGCCTGATAAAGAAAGATGAATATGGAGGACATACACCGTTGCAACAGTTATGAGTGCTGCAAACATAGCACTTAGAGTCAGTAAATACACTGTTTTCCGAGAATGGTTCATTGATTTCACTCCTTTGCCCACATTTCTATTATAACACTAATAGATAAGCGGTGCAAGAAAAATCTGTAATCGTAACAATGAAACAAAAAAGGCCCCGACAATTTTTGCCGGGGCTGTGACTGCTTTTTGCAGTCTTAGAGTTGTTCGTATCTTTTTCTTCCTTCTCGGTCAATCCATTCTCTGTAAACTTGGCCGTGTTTTACATGATACAGATCTGCCAGCGAAAGCAGAGAAGGTAAAATGTTCATAGGGCATCTGAGTGCATAGGTGCAACCATTTTGGCTGACTGACTTGGGTGACTGGGTCATGGTAACGCCCCGAAGCTGCTCGTTCATTGCCAGTTTTTTTAGTCTGCTTGCCGTTGTTGAGGAAGAAAACACAACCAATGCGGTACCCATAATTTCTCCTTTCAAGGCTTTTAATGTTTGTTTTTTTGAAACCGTAGCCGAGTTTTTGCAACGGTTTCTGTAATATTATATTCAAAACCCTATAATTCTGCGAATATTTTAAAATAAAACTTGAAATTTCAGAGAAAAAAAGGTACAATATACAATAGGTTACTATGAACATAAAAGATGCAGCTTTTGCGGCAGATGGGAGAGAATGACTATGACAAAAGAAAGAGTTATGGAAATCTTAAAAGAAGCAGGGGTTTTACTGGAGGGTCACTTCCTGTTAACCTCCGGCAGACATTCTAACAGATATTTGCAGTGTGCTAAGATTTTTCAGAATACAAAATACAGTGAAGAGCTTTGCAAGGATTTAGCAGAGCAGTTCAAAGATAAAGGTGTTGAACTGGTTATCGGCCCTGCTATCGGTGCTATCCAGATGAGCTATGAAGTTTCAAGACATTTAGGCGTTAGAAACATTTTTGCAGAACGCGAAAACGGCGAAATGACCTTAAGAAGAAGCTTTACCATCGAACCCGGTCAGAAGGTTTTAGTTGTTGAAGACGTTGTAACAACCGGCGGCAGCGTTCGCGAGGTTATTGATCTGGTTAAAGCAAACGGCGGCGAGGTTGTTGGTGTTGGTGTGGTTGTTGACCGTACCGGCGGCAAAATTGACTTCGGCGTGCCTATTTCTTCCGTTATCTCTTTAGATGTAACTTCTTATACCGCTGAGGAATGTCCTCTGTGCAAAGAGGGTCTGCCCTTAGTAAAACCCGGTAGCCGTGCACTGAAAGTTTGATTAAGGAGCTAAAACGATGCATAAAGGTCATCGCAAGCGTATGAAAGAACGCTACCTAAAAGACGGCGGCTTTGAAAATTTTGCTCCTCATGAGATTTTGGAGATGCTTTTATACAGCACCATAGCCAGAGGGGACACGAACCCCGTTGCTCATGAGCTGATTGAAAAATTCGGCAGTCTTGCCAATGTCTTTGATGCTGAACCTGCGGCACTGAAGCAGGTTAAAGGAATTGGTGAGAGCAGTGCCTTTCTGCTTTCTATGATTCCTCATCTTTCCAGGGTATATAATCAAGCCAAGTGGGACAGAAAGGTCATGCTGGGCACGGTGGATTTAGCCGGACAGTATGCCATCAATCTTTTTATCGGTAAGTCCCACGAGGAGTTCCGTATTATCTGTGTGGATTCTAACCGTCAGGTTTTTTACCAGGGTGTTGTTACCAAAGGAACCATCAATGAGGTTCCGGCATATCCGAGACTGGTCGTGGAAGAGGTTTTAAAGCACAAGGCTCAGAATGTTCTCTTTGCGCATAATCACCCCAGCGGTTCGGTCTTTCCCTCGGAGGGTGATATGGAAGCGACTAAGCAGCTGATGAAAGCGTTTGAAGCGATTGATGTCAATATCCTTGACCATATTATCGTTTCCGGGAATCAGTATTACAGTATGGCGGAAAAAGGTGTTTTGTAGCTTATTGCTTGGGTTTGGGCTTGCAGATTAAAGCAATCAGGTAACCGAAGACAACGGCGGCGGTAATGCCGGCGGCAGCACCGGTCAGGCCACCGGTTAAAACCCCTAAAAGTCCTTTTTCAGAAACGGCTTTTTCCACACCGTGGGCTAAGGTATACCCAAAACCCGTCAGGGGAACGGTTGCACCGGCACCGGCAAACTCTACCAAAGGCTCGTACAGTCCGAAAAGGGTTAAAAATGTACCGGCACAAACGTAGATTACTAAAATACGTGCAGGCGTCAGCTTGCATTTATCAATGAGAAGCTGGGCGATTACACAAAGCAGACCGCCCACTAAAAAAGTCCATACATATTGCATAAAATCAACCTCTTTACCTAGATTTTATGTATTAGTATAAACATGATTTTTATTTTTATGTAAGTAGGAGTGGTAAAACAATGTCAGGTCATTCCAAATGGTCAAACATTAAACACAAAAAGGAAAAAAGTGACGCTAAAAAAGCGAAAATCTTTACAAAATTAGGCCGTGAAATTACGGTTATTGTAAAAGCCGGCGGTCCGGACCCGGACGTAAACGGCAAGCTCAAAGACGTTATTGCCAAAGCTCGGTCTAACAATATGCCCAATGACAACATTGAGCGTTGCATTAAAAAGGCTTCTGGCGAGCTGGGAGCTGACAACTACGAAGAAATCACATACGAAGGCTACGGCCCCAGCGGTGTTGCCGTTATCGTTGAAACGCTGACAGATAACAGAAACCGTACTGCCGGCGATGTTCGTCATTACTTTGATAAGTTTGGCGGCAACTTAGGCCAGACCGGTTGCGTTAGCTTTATGTTTGATGAAAAAGGCGTTATCATTATTGATAACGAAGAAGAGGAGCTCGACGAAGACACCGTTATGATGGACGCGTTAGACGCCGGAGCGGAAGACTTTTCTCCGCAGGAAGGCTGTTTTGAAATTCTTTGTGACCCCGCTTCCTTTACAGGCGTGCGTGATGCTTTAGAGGAAAAGGGCTACAAATTTGCTTCCGCTGAAGTAGAAAAAATTCCTCAGACAACCGTTACCCTGACAGATGAAAAAGACATTCAGATGATGGGTAAGCTGATTGATATGCTGGAAGATAATGATGATGTGCAGAACGTTTATCA
>JAFQWH010000050.1 GCA_017407515.1 Clostridia bacterium
CGTAAAGAAAAGAGACTGTCTGCATAGTACAAGCTTCATCTTTCGGCAAATAGGAATCTGCCACGGTGCTGACGGTAAAAGATAAAATCTGGTCCTCACCTTTTCTGCGAACATCAGCCTGGAAGGATGCACCGTAAAGTGCCTGCAGGTACCGGCTGACAGCTGCAGAATCAGAAAGCTTTTGGTTTCCGCGACGCAGAACATCAGTCAAAAGAGCGTTCATTGACGCTTCTTCCTGTCTTAGCGGCCTGTGAAAATGCAGACCAACAGAAACGGTTTTGAACTGAGAAGTTTTAATATGATGGAGCTTAATACCAGGTTTAAGCTCATAGGTTTTTAATTCGTTCATTGTTTCGTCCTTTCCCCGGTCTTACTCGGTCATGCCCTCTTTTTGCTTTACAAGCTCAGCATAAATATCACGTTTTGAAACGCCACGGTCAGCTGCAACCGCTTTTTGAGCTTCCTTTTGGTCCATGCCAAGCATTATATAATGGTTAATATGTTCTAAAATCGTCAAATTATTTAAATCTTCGTTTTCCTCCGGCACAATCTGTGCACCCTCTAAAACCAGGACATATTCGCCCTTCGGTTCCCGCTCGGCATACAGCTTTACCGCCTCGGAAAGAGTTGTTCTGATAATTTCTTCATAGCGTTTGGTAAGCTCACGAGCCAAAACAATTTTTCTGTCACCTAACAGAGCGTAAAAATCCTTTAAAGTTCTACGGAGCTTATGAGGAGCCTCATAAAAAATCATGGTATGAGGCTGATGTTGAATAGAAAGCAGGTGTTCTCTCCGGCTTTTTTTGTTCACGCTCAAAAAACCTTCAAAGGAAAAACGGCCTGTTGGCAATGCTGAGGAAATCAAAGCAGAAATAGCCGCAGTTGCACCGGGAACCGGCACAACGGGAATATTATGCTCAGAACACAGCCGAACCAAATCCTCGCCCGGGTCGGAAATCGCCGGTGTTCCGGCATCGGAAACCAGGGCAACAATCGTGCCTTCCTGAAGTTTTTTCAGCAAGAATTCACCCTTGCTCTTTTCGTTATGCTGAAAATAGCTGACCAAAGGTTTTTTAAGACCTAAATGGTTTAAAAGAGCCGCCGTCCGTCTTGTGTCCTCCGCCGCTACCAGGTCAGCATCACGCAGGGTTCTGACGGCACGAAAGGTTATATCCTCTAAATTACCGAT
Source organism: Clostridia bacterium (assembly GCA_017407515.1). Lineage (GTDB taxonomy): Bacteria > Bacillota > Clostridia > UBA1381 > UBA9506 > UMGS755. Next base: position 1,190 of record JAFQWH010000050.1, read on the forward strand.
AGGGGTTGCCACAAGGTAAAGAGTTCCCGGCTGTAATTCATTTTTTCCGTCTTGTTCGTTTAAAAATTCCGTCATAAGGTTTCTCCTGTATCAATTTCAACAATGAGCCCGCTGTTTCGGTTTTTCTGCCCCTCAACAACCAAAAGTCTGGGCGTTTTGCTCTTGCCGCCTAAAAACATAGTCAACCGCTTGGGTTCCACGTTCTTGTCCCGCATAACGGACAGAATATCTGCCAGTCTCTCCGGCCGGTGTACCATGTAAAATCTGCCACCGCTGGGCAACAGATAAGCCGCCGCTTCCACGCAGTCTGTCAAATTGCAGCAGAGCTCGTGTCGGGCAATGGTAACGCTTTCACGTTCGTTTTGTTTACCCGTGTTGTTTTTCATATAGGGCGGATTACAGGTTACAACCTGAAAACTTTCAGCGGGAAAAAGCTCCCGAACCTTTTTCAAGTCACCCTGTACAATCTCTATTTTTCCTGTTAAGTTGTTTAGCTTTACACTTCTTTGTGCCATTTCAGCCATCTGTTCCTGAATTTCTAAACCAACAACAGAAACAGCCGGTTGTTTTTTCTGTAAAAGTATAGGAACAATGCCGGTCCCTGTGCATAAATCCATAACTTTGTCACCGTTATGCAAGTTTGTAAAGTTAGATAGCTTAACAGCATCTGTTCCGAACTTAAACTCCTCCTGCCCCTGAATAATCCGCAGTCCTTCACCTAAATCTTCGACTGTTTCACCGGGATTTAGCAAAATATCATCACTTAATTTCATGTCGTCCCTCCAAGGCACGGGTCAGGGTTACTTCGTCGGCAAATTCCAGATCTCCACCAACAGGAATTCCGTGAGCCAGTCTTGTAACTTTAACATCAAAGGGACCAAGCAGTTTGGCGATATACATGGCTGTTGCTTCCCCCTCCAGGTTTGGGTTGGTCGCCATAATAACCTCTTTAACGTTTCCTTCTGTGACTCGGTTTAACAACTCTTTAATACGAATATCTTCAGGACCAACGCCGTCCATGGGAGAGATAACCCCATGCAAAACATGATATGTTCCCTTAAACTCTCTGGTTTTTTCAATTTTTACAACGTCCTTGGGCTTTTCCACAACGCAGATAACGCTTTGGTCACGGCGAGGGTCGGAACAAATTTCACAAGGAACGGTTTCGGTCAGCGATTGGCAAACCGGGCAAAAAATAATTTTCTCTTTTGCATTTAATAAAGCATCGGCAAAAGCGGCTACCTCCTCCTGAGGCAGCTTTAAAACATAGTAAGCAAGCCGTTCTGCCGTCCGTTTTCCGATACCCGGCATTTTGGCGAATTCTTCAATAAGTCTTGCAATGGGTGTAGCGTACATGGTCTTCCCTCTCTTTTACTTTTATGCTTCTTTTTCCGGCTCGAGCACCATAGCTCCCAGTTCTTTTGCTGTAATTTCGCCGTATTCGTCCGATTTTACAGCCGGTCTGCCATCATAGTGCAGAATTGCATATTCCAGTAAATCAATATCTTTAATGTTGAAGCAAACAGGAGCCACCCCCTGCTGGTTAAACAGCACAAGAGCCTGCTTTAACTCCTCTTCTTTTTCTGTTTTAATCTGGAGGAGCTGCTTATTTCTGCCTACAATCTTACCGGAAAAATCAAGGAACATAATCTCGTCCTTTGAACAAACAGCGTTTAAAACCGGAAAATCGGGACGCAGGGGCGATAATTGCCAAATCATTTTGCTTGCAGCCGCGGCAAAAGAAGGTCTGCCGGCGGTTAAACCAATCATAGCACATTTTTGATGCACAAAGGAAGAAATATAATCGGCATACTCTTCCGGCTCTAAAAAGCTCCCCGGATTGCTCACTGCAAAAAGAGGTACCGTTGCAAAAGCTTGCAGCTCAGACAAAACCGTTAAAGCGTCATCAACAAACATACCGAAGCACCCAACCGCACAAACGTCTAACGCCTGCAGAGTAATCAGCAAAGACACCGCTCTGCGAATAGATGCATCATCTTCACCCACCGAAATACCCACGCAAACCGGCAGGCTTGTCACCTCGCGGAGTGCATACCAGGCACATTTTGCACTGACAGCATCGGTAAAGCCGGTTAAAAATAACATAGAAACGTCCATTTTATCAAGCCATTCTGCCTGACGAACAACGGACTCATAGTAGGCATCATAAGCCTCGTCAGCAACCAGTGCGTCTTTGGGTGCCGCTATCTGACCGGCAACAAAGGCACAGTCTTCTGCCGCCTCAAAATAAGCCTCTAAAACCTGCTCATCTTCATCATCTAAACGGGCAAAGGCAGGGGCTAACAAAACGTTAGCACCTGCCTGAACCTGCTCTTCTGCGGCAGACGGATTGTCAGAATCCGCCGTTGCCAGAACTAAAACATTCGATTTTAAAATTTCCTTTAACTGTGATGTGGTCATGCTGCACCGCCTGTCTTAAGATTGCGAATAAATATTTTCAACAGATGTAATCATGTTATCAATCTGTTTTTTGCGAATCAATAAATTGCCGCTGCCATTGACTGTAACAAGATAATTTCTGTCATCATAGTTAAGACACCGAACAATCGTGGTGCTGCCGTCATTCTTATGATAGGTAATGGTAAAGTCCACGCTGCCGCCGCTACGGGTTGCAAAATCGTCCAGATTCAAGTTCAAAACCGCCTGATATGCCAGTCTGAATTTAGACTCTTCAACGGTTTTACCGTTAATGGCGTTGTCAGAGGGCTTTAAAGTATAGCTCTTGCCGAGACCTGAAATCGTTACCTCTGAAACATTTTTAACGTTTTCCATATAAACGGCTTTATCCACAAGGTCCATATAGCTCAAAGACAGAAAATCAAGCTGTTGTGTAGGCACGCGGTAAATGGTATTATCGTTCTTTAAACGGATATAAGAATAGGCTCCGTCTTCTTTGCCTACAGTAACTGTATAATGTTCCTTTTTGTCTAACGATGTAATGGTATAAGTTGCACGGGGGTTGTTAAAACCATAATCCACTCCGCTTTTAGGAATTAGCACAACACTTTCCGCTACTTGGCTGACAAGGTTTGTCAAAAGCTCACTTTCAATTCTATAAGTGTTTGCCTCTTTAACCAAAGGCTTCCGCATGGTCCATTGAAAAGCATCCTGCTCTCCCTCTTTAGACATTTTAACTCTATCCAGGAAAACGGTTTCTGCACCGTTGCGGATAATTTCCACAGTACCAATATTATTTTTATCCATACTGTAAATATTTTTATCTGCTAAATTTGCCATAGGGCCTGTCAACGTTTCGCAACCGGAGGTACTTTTGGTATAAACTTTGGTTTCCCCCTCAATCATCAGGTAGGAAAAATAACTATCCAACGTTGCATTACCAATAATAACTTTAACTGTTCTGCCGTCGGCAAGCTTAAGAGAAACCCATCGTTTGGGCTGATCAAGCCCATATTGAGAAAGATTTTGTGCATTTTCTTCAATCAATTCACTCGCCGCCACATTAGCACATTCAAACAAAAACGTTTCAACCAAAGAGGGACTTATTTTAATACTGCTGTTTCCGTTAATCAACCAGGTTTCTCCCTGTTTTACAAGGGAATATTCCTCCTCAGGATTTTTAACCGTAACGGACAGGATATTATCTTTTTCTGTTTGAAATGCCGTAACGGTTTCAGGTAGTCCAACAACGGGTTGTTCTTCTACCGGCTTTTTTATTTTAGAAACGGCATATAGTCCGCCTGCTAAAAGTCCAATCACTACGACAAGAATCAATATATTTCTAAGTGGCTTCATAGTTATGTATCCTTTCATAAAAACTCTCTTTACTATTGTACACGATTCCGGCTCAGATTGCAAGCCGGGAAAAAAATCGTCATAATTAGTTTACAAAACGGGCCGCACCATGTTAACTTCGCCGGTCCCCAGGACCTCACGCTTTCCGTCTTCGTGCCTGATGACCAGCCGAGCCAGGTCATCAATTTCCTCTGCCATGCCAACATAGGTTGCACCGTTTTTCTGATAGCTGACTCTTTCGCCCAAAACGCAGGAATTCTCTCGGTAAATTTTTAAAAACTCCGTGTCCGGCAACTTATTATAAAGCAAAAACCAATGTCTCACCACTGCCGCACAAAGATTCAGCTTGTCCGGAAGCGGTTGACACCCACAAAGTTCGGAAAGGGACGTCGCCGTACCACGAATTTCTTCAGCATAGCCCTCTTTTGGCGGCACCAAGTTAATACCTATACCTAAAATTACAAAATCAAAAGAGCCGGACGAGGTAAACTGACTTTCCGCCAAAATACCGCACAGCTTTTTATTTTTAAAATAAATATCGTTCACCCATTTAATATCCGTACAAACGCCGGAGAGCTCCAAAATTGCCTGATGCACAGCCACAGCTCCACAGGCAGTCAGCAGACCAGCATCTTGCTGAAAAGCCTTTGGACGAAGAATCAGGCTCATATAAAGCCCTGAATGTTCCGGAGAGAAAAACCGCCGTCCCAGTCTGCCTTTTCCGGCAGTCTGACTGTCGGCTAAAACCACAGTTCCCTCTTGTTTGCCCTCGGTTGCCAGTTGTTTGGCATAGTCGTTAGTCGAGGGCAAAACATCAAAGCAAACTGCCTCGGAAAACCACGGACAGTCACTTAAAAACTGCGAGAGTTTTTCTTCCGATAAAGCATCTCTTTTCATGCTATCACCTTCAATATTATTGTACTACAATTCCCCAAAATCGTCAAGTCTAACAGCTCTACCTGCAAGAATTTTTGCTGTATGCATATTGGATAAAAAACATGAATATAGTGATAGAAAAACAGAAGAAAGGAAGAATTCTATGAGAAGACGCACAAAACGTTTCAGAGGACATGTTGTTTCTGTCCGTCGCAGCGGAATTCCCTTTACAGGTTTAGTTCTGCTGTTAGTTATATGTATCTATCTGCTATCAACTATGCCTATGCCCAAAATTCCCTCAGGCTTTTTGTTAAACAGTCTTTCGCAAACGGTACTCGCCTTTCACCTACCGGAAGAGACAAGCATTAAATTCTCACCTTACGATATTTTGGAAGACTCTATTTTAAGCATCAAAGCCTCTGATGTTATGCAAAAAAAATATGCTGCAAAATACGGCGGCATATTTAAAAAAAGCGTTATCAAAGCCGAAAAAACAGACCCTGTTTTACAGGGTAACGTTTTAGAAGCTGATGTTTCCACCGACTCCATAACGTTTATCAATACCCCTGCCGTTTCTGTCAGTGCGGATGCGTTGTTACAAACGCCTCTTGGGGTTTATCCCCAAGACGGAGCACCCCGGGTGCTGATTATTCATACCCACACCTCCGAAGCCTATGCTGAAAGCCCTGATGCACGAAGTGAAGACCCCTCTAAAAATGTTGTAGCCGTAGGAAACGAGATTAAGAAAGCTTTAAACGCTGCCGGCATCGGCGTGATTCACGATACGACTCAAAACGACAATCCGTCCTATAACCAATCTTATAAAAAAGCTCTGTCTGTCATAGAAAAAAACCTTGCCGCCCACCCGACAATTGAGGTAGTGTTAGACATTCACCGCGACTACATCAAGCGTGATGACGGCACTCTTGTAAAACCCACTGTGGTTACAAAAAACGGTGAAAAGGCAGCACAAATTATGTTTGTTATGGGCACAGATTCTATGGATTTATACCACCCGAACTGGCGGCACAACCTTGCCTTTGCCACAAAAATTCAAAACAAACTGCTAAGTACGCAACCCGGTCTTTGCCGCTCTATTAACATTCGTACCGAGCGTTTTAATCAACACGCCACAAAAGGCTCTATGATTATCGAGGTTGGCACCGGCGTTAATACCGTTGAAGAAGCAAAGCTCTCCGGCAAGCTTACCGGAGAGGCAATTGCCGCCGTTTTAAAAGCTCAGTAAATCAGTTCCTGTTTACAATACTGACCGCATGAGCAACACCGGGCATACTTTCACCCTGCTGAACGCTTAAAGTGCTTTGCAGAGCCCCGGTTGCCATAAATAAAATACGGTTTAGTTCCTTTTTCTTCAGTAAGGTATACAGATAGCCGCAAAAGGTAAGTCCGGCACAAGCACAACCGCTGCCCCCTGAATGGGTATCCTGGGTTTCACGGTCAAAAATAATCAGCCCGCAGTCGTTATAGTTTTTTGAAAGGTCAAAGCCCGCTTCTTGCAGCATATCAATCACGACAGATTTCCCGATAAGCCCTAAGTCGCCGCTTACAATCAGGTCATAGTCCTCAGGGTTTCTGCCGGTATCTTTAAAATGGGTCATCAGCGTGTCTGCCGCCGCCGGAGCCATAGCCGC
>JAFQWH010000004.1 GCA_017407515.1 Clostridia bacterium
AATGGTAGTGGTGCCGGCAAGCTCTTCTTTTAAAGCGGTTCTGATTTTAGCATCAGTTGCCGTATCCACCGCACTGGTACTATCGTCTAAAATAATAATTTTCGGTTTTTTAAGTAGTGCCCGGGCAATACAAAGCCGCTGTTTCTGACCACCGGAAACGTTTACGCCACCCTGGCCTAAAACTGTTTCATACCCGTCGGGGAAAGACATAATAAAATCATGTGCCTGTGCAGATTTACAGGCCGCTACCACGTCATCAAAGGAGGCATTGGGATTGCCCCATTTTAAATTTTCCATAATGGTTCCTGAAAACAGGACATTTTTCTGCAAGACCACGCTGACAGCATCACGCAGATTTTCTAAAGAATACTCCCGAACGTCCCGTCCGCCGACTAAAACTCTGCCGGAGAGGACATCGTACAGTCGGGGAATCAGCTGTACTAAGCTGGTTTTTGCAGAACCCGTACCGCCGATAATCCCCACGGTCTCACCAGGCAGAATTTCTAAGTTAATATGCTCCAGATGCAAGTTTTCCGGGTCTTTATTATAGGAAAAGGAAACATCTTCAAAGGTAACAGAACCCTCTGTTACGGTTTCTGCCGATGCAACGTTGCAAATATCCGGCTCCTCGTTTAAAACCTCGTTAATACGTCCTAAGGAAGCACGGGTCATAACAAAGTTAACAAAAACCATAGAAATCATCATTAAGGACATTAAAATCTGGTTTACATAGCTGATAAAGCTAATCAGCTCGCCGCTTGCCATAACACCGCCGATGACCATGTTGCCGCCGAACCACAAGATTGAAATAATACAGCCGTATACCACCAGCTGCATCAGGGGCATATTGCAGATTAAAAGCTTCTCTGCCCGCAACTGAGCCGCCCGCAACGCCTCGGCACTGTCGTCAAACTTTTTGTTTTCATACTTGTCGCGGACAAAAGCTTTAACAACGCGGATCCCGATTAAGTTTTCCTGAATGGCACCGTTCATTTTGTCATAGCAGAAAAACATTTGCCGGAATCGGGGAAACGAAAGAATCATAATTGTTGCAAGTGCCGTTCCTAAAATCGGAATGGCAACTAAGAACACGAAAGAAAGTCCCGTGTTAATCCGCGATGCCATAAAGGTTGCACTAATCAGCATAATTGGCGAACGGACAAAGGAACGAATCAGCATCATAAAGGTATGCTGCAGAGTGCTGACATCGGTGGTCAGTCGGGTAATTAAGGAAGCGGAGTTAAACCGATCTACATTGGCAAAAGAAAACTCCTGAATTTTATGAAACACCGCCCGACGGACGCCTTTACCAAAACCCATAGCTCCCTTTGCCGCAAAACGGGCAGATAAAGAGCCGCAAATTAAAGACAACACTGCCATAAGCACCATCATTCCGCCGGTTTTTACTATGTAAACAATATCTCGGTTGTTGATTCCCACATCAATGATTTTTGCCATGTAAAAAGGAATCATAATCTCCAGTAGCACTTCAAAAATAATGGTAACCGGTGCTAAAATCGCATATTTTCCGTAGCCTTTTAGGCAAGGAGCCAGTTTTTTTAACACGATAACATCCCTCCTCCAATAAAAAAGAAACAAAAAGAAGCCACCGTAGAAAGCGGCTTACTTTTATAATTACTGCATCATGGAAACCAAAGCTTCCACCTGTTTTTCATATGCTTCTATTTTCTTTTTGCTGTCTCCCAGCTGCATGGCGTCCTTAGGACGCAGGGTCATATACAGGTCAGTAGGCAGATTTTCAATGCTTTTAAAAGGCTCTAAGGTTTCCAGAGGAATTTTAATTAACTCATCGGGATTGTTTCCCTTAGCATCGGGCAGCTCGCTGTAAGTTGCCAGCAGGTCTTCATTCTGCAGGTAGGCAAACATTCTCTCATCCACAATCTGCAAAGCACTTTCTGCCGTCATCAAGGCGCTGGTTAATCTGGTTTCCTCCAGCATAAATGCCTCAGGATCGCCGGTTTCTAAAACTTCATCTAAGAAAATATCGTTAATATCAACTAAAACTTTTTTGTCTCCGTTTATATCCAGAGGCATTTCCTTAAGTTTTTCCTCTGCCTGCTTCCAAACTTCATTACTGACATAGCCTCTGGTAGCCGCTAAAATAACAATATCGTTTTTCGGAGCAAAGACAACCGATTTCAAGAAATAAATCAAGGCAATTAAAAGAATTACTCCGAAAATCGTAGGATACTTATAATAATCTAAAAAGTAACGCCAACGCTGGCCCTTTGGCACTTCGCTGGGTTTATACATATGGTCTGCCATGACAATCCTCCTAATCTTCTTTTTCTTATTATATAGGAAAAGTTTCCGGTTGTCAAAGTTTTGCTTTTGTAATTTACAAATCTGTCATTTTTTGCTCATATTTCCCTTGACATTTGAAGCAAAACATGATAACATATGAACAGATGTTCATATGAAAGGATGATTGTAATGTCAGAAATTGAACGCTGCGAATTTTTATGTGTCCATCAGGATACTGTGGAAAAGGTTTTAAAACAAATGCCGTCAGACGAAAAGCTCTATGACCTTGCCGAGCTTTTTAAGGTGTTTGGCGACAGTACCCGCATTAAGATTTTGTATGCTTTATTCGAGGCAGAACTTTGCGTTTGCGATATTGCTCAGCTGTTAGGCCTTTCTCAAACGGCGGTTTCCCATCAGCTCCGAATTTTAAAGATAAACAGCCTGGTCAGAGCCAGAAAAGACGGAAAAAACGTTTTTTATTCTCTGGCAGACTCTCATGTTCGTCAAATTATCGGTCAGGGTATGGAACACGTTGAGGAGTAGAAAAAAGGAGGGCTACTGTGCAAAAGGTTTATAAAATAAAAAACTTAGACTGTGCTCACTGTGCCGGGAAAATAGAAGACGGTATCAACAAAATTGCCGGCGTTTCCCGGGCACAGATAGATTTTATCAATCAAAAATTAACGTTATCCGCCGACGAGGCAGTTTTTCCGGAAATTTTGGAAGAAACACGCCGCCTGATTCACGCATTAGAGCCGGACGTCACCATAACCGAAGAGCATACCCATGAAGAAGAAAATCACCGAGGAACGCTACTCCGAATTATTGTTGCCGCTCTTTTGTTTACTGTAATTCTGTTTCTGCCCGAGTTTTGCGTTCCTGCCTTTCTCCTGTACCTGGTTCCCTACCTCATCGTGGGTGGCGACATTCTATATCGGGCGGTTAAAAATATTTTCCGGGGGCAGGTTTTTGATGAAAATTTTTTAATGGCTTTGGCAACCGTAGGTGCTTTTGCCATCGGAGAATACCCGGAAGCCGTAGCTGTTATGCTGTTTTACCAGGTTGGCGAGCTGTTTCAGAGCTACGCCGTAGGCCGTTCCAGAAAATCCATTGCCAAGCTGTTAAATATCCGGCCCGAAACCGCTACCGTCATTCGTGACGGCGTTGAAATCGAAGTTACGCCGGAGGAAATTGCCGTCGGCGAGGTAATTCTCGTTCGCCCCGGAGAAAAAATTCCTTTAGACGGTGTTGTGCTGGAGGGAAATTCCTCCCTGGATACCTCCGCTTTAACCGGCGAATCCTTGCCTCGGTCTGTTGAGATAAACGACGAGGTTCTCGGAGGCTGCGTAAATCAAAACGGCCTGTTAAAAATTCAGGTTAAAAAGCCCTACGCGGAATCCACCGTTGCTAAAATTTTAGAATTGGTAGAAACCGCCGGCAGTAAAAAAGCAAAAACGGAAAACTTTATTACCCGCTTTGCCCGCTACTACACGCCTGTTGTGGTAATCTTAGCCGTTTTGCTTGCCGCCGTTATGCCGATTCTGACAAATTCACCCTTTACCCTTTGGCTGAACCGCTCCTTAATTTTCCTGGTTGTTTCCTGCCCTTGTGCTTTGGTTATCTCTGTGCCTTTAAGCTTCTTCGGGGGCATTGGCGGAGCTTCCCGTCAAGGTATTTTAATTAAAGGCAGTAATTTTCTGGAGGCACTTTCCAAAGCAGAAACGCTTGTTTTTGATAAAACCGGAACCTTAACAGAGGGCGTTTTCCGGGTAACAGATTATAGCCCTGCTGCCGAAAAGGAACGCCTCTTAGAGCTGGCGGCACTGGCTGAAAGCGGTTCTAACCACCCTATTGCCCGTTCGGTTTTAGAGGCCTACGGAAAAGAAATTGACAGGGGCCGCTTAGGCGATGTGCAGGAGCTTGCCGGCATGGGCGTTAAAGCGGTTATCGACGAAAAAACGGTTTTAGTCGGCAACCGAAAGCTGATGGAAACCTTCGGTCTTACCTGCATGGAAGATACTGATACCGGCACTGTGGTACACGTGGCTTCTGACGGTATATATCTGGGCTCTTTGCTGATTACAGACAGCATTAAACCAGAGGCTCCAAAGGCAATTGCCGACTTAAAAGACTTGGGCATTACAAAAACAGTTATACTCACAGGAGATACCAAAGAAGCCGCCAAAGCCGTTGCTGAAACCCTGAAGATAGACAAATTTGTTGCAGGACTCCTGCCGGACGAAAAACTGACCCTGGCCGAAGAAATGATGAACCAAAACGGCAAAGGAACGCTTGTATTTATCGGCGACGGTATGAACGATGCCCCTGTTTTGTCGCGGGTAGATGTAGGCATCGCCATGGGGGCTATGGGACAGGACGCCGCCATTGAGGCATCAGACATTGTGCTGATGGACGATTCGCCTGCTAAACTCCCGATGGCTGTTACAATTGCAAGAAGAACCATGGCTATTGTCCGCCAGAACATTGTGTTTGCCCTCTCCGTGAAAGCCATTGTTCTCCTTTTAGGTGCCCTTGGCTTTGCCAATATGTGGATTGCCGTTTTCGCCGATGTGGGGGTTTCCGTTCTGGCTGTGCTAAACGCCATGCGAGCCCTGTCTGTTCATGAAAAATCTATGACCGTAAAGTTAGAAAAATGATTGCTTTTTCTGCCATTCTGTGATACACTTTTATAAAAGAAAGGTGGTATAAATATGGAAAGTAAATTCTTTTTAAATCCCTCAATGTTTGAGGAAAAGGAAAAGCTGATTTTAGATAACGGTTCTATGAAAGCTTATGCTTTTGTATACTCCACAGGGGTTTTGGCTATTCGTGTTGAAAACGAAAAGGGTTATTTTATCATTCTGCCCTACCAGGGTCAGCAAATCTGGCGTGCTAAGTTCTTAGGCAAGTCTCTTGCTATGAAAACAATGTTTACAGAACCCGTTCCCACCCGGGACTTTTTAGAGAGCTATGGCCCTTTCTATATGCACTGCGGCGTTCGTGCCATGGGCGTTTGCGGTCCTGAGGATACCCATGCTCCTCACGGCGAACTGCCCGTTGCAGAATATAAAAACGCTTGGCTTTTATCCGGTGAAGATGAAAAGGGAGCCTATATTGCCGTTTCCGGCGAATATATCGGCAAAAAATCCTTTAACTATAATTACCGGTTTATTCCTGAGTGCCGCCTGTATGCCGGCGAAACTGTTATGCATATCTCCGTGCATTTAGAAAACCTGCGTACAAAGCCCCTTACATATATGTATCTGGGCCACGCTAACTTCCGCCCGGTGGATGGCAGCGAGCTTTGCTACTCTGCTAAATACGATTCTGACCATATTAAGGTTCATAAGATTATCGATCCCTCTACTCCCAAGGAAATTGCAGAGCCTCTGGCAAAATACATGGACGAACTGGAAAAGAATCCTGCACTCCATCACAAAATCGGTGCTCCCAACCAGTACTACGATCCGGAAATCTGCTTTACGATTTACTACGAAAAAGACGAAGAGGGCATGGCACACACCATGCAGCGTATGCCGGACGGCAATGCGTTTTACATTACCCACCCTGTTGACGCTCTCCCCATCGGTATCCGCTGGATGGCAAAAACCGGCGATGAGGATTCTTTAGGTATGGTTCTGCCGGCCACCGCTGAGCACTTAGGTTATACCCACGCTAAAAACAACGGTCAGCTGAAGACTCTTGCCCCCGGTGCTGAGCTTAACTTTACCATTAAGCTGGGACTGCTTGAAGCAAAAGAGGCAGAAAACGTTGCTAAGAAGATTGAGAAAATTGTAAAATAAAAAGAATTAAAAAGCCTCCCATCAGGGAGGCTTTTTTGTAATGATTGTCTTAAGGATACTGGTGTTTTTCTATTACTTGTTTTGTTTAGCAGTGTTAATTGAGGAAATGAGCATTTTACGAATTGTTCCGCATTCATTGTATATTTCTGTTACACTGTCTCTGTCTAACAGTTCAGATTTAACAAACAGTTCTAACCAATACTCCGTTTCATAGCACTCTTTCAAGGCAATCTGTAATTTGGAAATAAAATCATTTTTACTGTGAGCATAATTTGCTTCGTGAATGTTTGCACCTATGGATGTACCACTACGTTCAAGTTGATTTGTAAGAGAATAATGTCCTTTGATGTTTTCACATAATTTAATTATTTTAACTGAAAACTCAACTGATAAATTTCTTAATTTTGATTCAGCCATACCAAATCAACTCCTTGAAACTATTATAACATCTAAATATTGACTTGTCTATTAGTGAAATATCAAGCAACGCTTGATGTGAAATAATTTACCTGTGTAAATTGTGAAATTGAAAGCTATCGCTTTCAGTGAAATGAAATACGCCTTTAACATTTGCGAAGCAATATTTCACACGCCGAAAGGCGTATTTCGTTGAAAAAACCGTAGATTCTATCAGAATCTACGGTTTTTTCTGGTGCGAGTGACGGGACTTGAACCCGTACGTCATGGACACACGCCCCTCAAACGTGCCTGTCTGCCAGTTCCAGCACACTCGCTCAGACACTTATTATACTACACCGCCCATTCTTTGTCAAGTTCTTTTTCTGATAAAATTTAAGAAATATCATTTGACGTATTTTTAGTGCCATGCTATAATTATAGTATGATGTATAATGGGGAAAAGTTGGATTTCTCTTTTGTAAAAAACCATTCTTATCCAGAGAAACCGTAAGAATGTTCCAAATATAATGATTCAAAAATAAAACCAGAAAGGATTTGATGTTTATGGATTTTTTTGACGTGCTGAATCTGATTGGCGGGCTTTGTTTGTTTCTGTTCGGTATGAACGTCATGGGCGATGCTTTGGAACGCCGTGCCGGAAATAAGCTCTCCAGCTTAATCGGTACACTGACCACAAACCGAATCGCCGGATTTTTTACCGGTCTTGCTGTGACCGCTGTTATCCAGAGTTCTTCCGCTACAACCGTTATGGTTGTCGGTTTTGTTAACTCAGGGCTTATGACCCTGAAGCAGTCCATCGGTGTGATTATGGGCTCTAATATTGGTACTACTATTACTTCTTGGATTTTAAGCTTAGGTGGTATTGAAAGTGGTAACTTCTTTGTACAGTTGTTTAAGCCTACCTCTTTTACGCCTATCCTTGCCTTAATTGGTATTATATATGTTATGTTTAGCAAAACCAACAAGAAAAAAGATACGGGCATGATTTTATTAGGTTTTGCTGTTTTAATGTTTGGTATGGAAACTATGTCCGGAGCCGTTAAAGGTCTTCGTGATGTACCGGAATTCAGACAGATGTTTGTCATGTTTAAAAACCCCATCTTGGGTGTTATTGCCGGTGCTATTCTGACAGCTATTATCCAGTCTTCTTCAGCTTCTGTTGGTATTTTGCAGGCACTAACTGTTACGGGCCAGATTTCCTACGGTGCCGCATTCCCCATTATCATGGGCCAGAACATTGGTACCTGTATCACAGCGATTCTGTCCTCCTTTGGTGCAAACAGAAACGCAAAACGAGTTGCCCTGGTGCACCTATCCTTTAACGTTATCGGTACTACTATTTTGCTGGTCGTTCTCTACGTTGTGAGAAATATTTTTGTTCTGCCAATTTTAGACGCCAGTGCTACCCACTTCGGCATTGCGGTAGCACACTCTATTTTCAATGTTCTTTGTACGGTTATTCTGCTCCCCATGGGTGGCTTGTTAGAAAAACTGGTTTGCAAGCTTGTGCCGGACGCCAAAACCCAGGAAAAGAAAACAGAGTTGGACGAGCGTTTGCTGGCAACGCCTACTGTGGCTTTAGAAAGCAGCCGCAAATATGCAGTTGATATGGCAAATTGTTCTATTGCTGCTTTACAGGAAAGTCTTTCTGCTTTATTCGAGTATAATGACGCAAAAGCTGAAAGCATCAGGGAATTGGAAGAAAAAACTGACCATTATGAAGACGTGATCGGAAGCTATCTTGTTAAAATCAGCTCCCATCAGATGGACGAAAAAGCCAGCACCGATGCCGCAAAATTACTTCATATTATTGGTGACTTTGAACGCATTTCCGACCACAGTGTAAATCTCTTAGAGTCTGCTGAAGAAATGAAGGAAAAAGGCATTGAATTTACACCTGCGGCTAAGGCTGAACTGAAAGTTTTGGCAGATGCTGTTTCAGAAATTACAGACCTTGCTCTCCAGGCATTTATTGATAACGACTTAGATGCAGCATTTTCCATTGAGCCCTTAGAAGAAATCATCGACCGCTTAAAGGAAAAACTCCGCGGCCAGCATATCTGCAGACTGCAGCAGGGTGATTGTAGTATTGAGGCCGGCTTCGTTTGGTCTGACCTTTTAACGAACTTAGAGCGTACTTCTGACCACTGCTCTAACATTGCCGGTTGTATTATTGAGTCTAACCATAGCCTCAGCATGCACGAAAGCCTGCAGATTATTAAGTCTGAAAGCTCTGAGTTCAAGAAAAAATTTGCGGCGTATTCTGCAAAATATGCACTTCCCCAATCAAAACAATAATAAGAATCCTACTAAAAGGGGCTGCGACAAATGTCACAGCCCCTTTTTAAGTACAAAAAAACACGGCAAACCTTTTGGTTTACCGCGTTTTGGAGCTGTCTAGCAGAGTTGAACTGCCGACCTCTTCCTTACCAAGGAAGTGCTCTACCTACTGAGCTAAGACAGCAAAGCTTGTACCCTTTCGTACCATGATATTATAACATAGGAATTTCTGTTTGTAAAGTCTTTTTTTTTAATTTCTTTAAAAGTTTTTTCAGACAATAAAAAAGTCTACTTATAAACTATACTGTTAAAGACATATAATCTCGCCTCCCTCTGACGAGGGAGGTGGCAAAACCGTAGGTTTTGACGGAGGGAGAGAAAGAATTTTACATTGATTGTCTCTCCCTCAGTCAGCTACGCTGACAGCTCCCTCATCAGAGGGAGCCAAGCAAAAAGCCTGATTTTCCAACCCATGGAAAATCAGGCTTTTTACATACCTATCCCTAAGAGTACGCCTCGTAAGCCAGGCTTGTTTACTGATAATTAGTCATCAATAGAATTATCGGTTGCTTTTGCATAAATTGCTTCAACTTCAGCAGAAGGCTTTTTGTCAAGCAGAGTTACAACCACAGCTGCAATTGCACCCAGAATAAAGCCGGGAACAATTTCATAAATAGCAGAAGTGTTTAACATAATCTCGGCACCGCTGTCCATTACCCAAGTCACCTTGTCAAGGAGCAACCAGGCAATGTCCACAACGCCGCCTACGATAATACCGGCAACAGCACCTTTATAGGTAAACCGTTTCCAGAACAGAGACAGAATAATAACCGGGCCAAATGCCGCACCAAAGAGACCCCAAGCGTTACCAACCATATCCATAATAGCCTGTGCACCGCCGCTTTTGGAGCTGGCAATAAAATACGCTATAACGGAAACGATAACAACAATCAAACGACCTACCCATAAAAGTTCTTTCTGAGAAGCCTGCTTGCGAATAAAGGGCTTGTAGATGTCGCTTGTGAAAGAAGAAGATGCAACTAAAAGCTGGGAATCCGCCGTTGACATGGAAGCTGCAATAATTGCTGCCAGCAGAAGACCTGCGATAAACGGCCAGAAGATATATCTGGAAAGCTGAATAAAGATAGTTTCCTGCAGTCCGTTTTCCAGCATATACTGTGCAAAAGGAATGTCCGTGCCGGGGAAGTTAATAGCAAGCATTCTGCCTAAGTATGCAATTAAAATAGCTGCCCCTAAGGAAAGCACTACCCAAACACTTGCAACCACAGCAGATTTTTTCACCATGCTGGGCTTTTCGATTGACATAAAGCGAACCAGAATGTGGGGCATACCAAAGTAACCAAGACCCCAACCCAAACCGGAAACAATATCCTGCCAGCTGGCGTTAAAGAAGTTTGCCACAAAGCTGTAAGACGTACCTTCAACCTCAACGGCGTTCTGCAGAAGAGCCGGATTAATGTCTTTAAAAGCAACAATAGCAATGGGCACAGCCAGGAGAGCTACCAGCATTAAAAGGCCCTGGAAAAAGTCTGTCCAGCAAACTGCTTTATAGCCGCCCAAGAAGGTGTATACAAGCAGAATTGCCACGAAGATAATCATCTCAACTTCATAAGAAAGCTGAGGAATCAACTGATGGAACACGGTTGCACCGGCAGAGAACGCAGACGCAACATACAGGGTAAAGCTAACTAAAAATACGATTGCACAAACAATTTTCAAAGTGGGATTTGCGGTTGCAAAACGGTTGGATAAGTACTGAGGCATGGTAATCGCATCACCGGAAGCCTTAGAAAACTTACGCAGACGTCTTGCGATGAAAATCCAGTTTAAAATTGTACCGATGGCAAGACCGATACCAATCCAGGCCTGACCGAAGCCGAACGCAAAGATACTACCGGGGAGGCCCATCAACAGCCAAGCACTCATGTCAGACGCCTGAGCACTCATAGCCGTTACCCAGGGACCCATCTGACGGCCGCCTAAAAAATAATCTTTTTCACCGTTGTTGCTACCCTTGCTGCGTAAAAAGAAAAACACGCCAATGCAGAGCATAGCAACGAAATACAGGACAAACGCCAATAATTCCATAAACTCAAACCTTTCTTTTTATGTATACTTACTTATTGTACCATAGGAGTAAAATTTTTGCAACAAAATTTCATTTTTTGTCCTTATTTATCTTAAAACAACGTTCTCCTTGCCCAGCATCTGGCCAAGGGTATCTATCAATTCCTCTCCCGGTGTAACCCACAAAGTTTTGGGTGCTATGGCGGTTGCCTTAGTTTCTTCAATGTGGATACAAACCGGCACCAGACCGCTATGAGCCGAAAGAATCGGCTTAACCCGGTCTAAGAGATAATCCTTGCCCAGAGAGAATTTAAGATACAGCTTACGAGACTCTTCCCGGGGTTTCTCTTTTTTAACCGCCTCGGACAAAAGCTGGATCTGATTAACCACCAGCTTAGGCTCCTCTTCTTCACGCATACTAAGCCGGCCGCTGACGCAGACAACCGTGTCCTCTGCCAGAAACGCCTTTGCCATATCATAGGTCTTCGGGAAAATTAAACACTCAATAGAACCCGTCAGGTCCTCAATGGTAATAAACGCCATGCGTTGCCCGTTCTTCGTCAGTTTTTCCCGAACAAAGGAAATAACGCCGCAAAGGGTCAGGTTCATGCCGTCGTGAGGTGCTGTGGGGCTCATATCCGTTTCCATAATTTCAACCACGGAATAATCCGCAACTGCTTCTGCCTCCTCGGCATAATCATCTAAGGGGTGGCCGGAAAGATAAAAACCAACGCTTTCCTTTTCCAAAGCCAGGAGTTTTTTCGCCGGGAATTCCGGACGCTCGGGCATCACTCTTGCCGGCGGCTTGTTTTCTTCCTCCATAGGTTCATCCAGGAGAGAAATCTGCCCCTCTATGTTCCGCTTTTTATCCTCCGCCGTGGCAGAAAGCATCGCTTCAAACGCCATAAGCAGTGCCGCACGGGTTTCGCCCATAGCATCAAAGGCACCGGCTTTAATCAAATATTCATGAACACGCTTGGTCACGTTTAAGTAAGCCGTTCGTTTCACAAAATCCTCATAGCAGGTAAAGGGGCCGTTTTTTTCCCGTTCTGCTACAATAGCATCAATCACGCCGGCACCAACGTTTTTAATCACCGCCAGGCCGAAACGGATATTCCCGTCAGAAACAGTAAAACCGCTACAACTTTTGTTAATATCCGGCGGCAAAATTTCAATACCCATTCGTTTACATTCCACGGAATACCGCGCCACCTTTTCAGGCGAGCCCAAAACAGAAGAAAGCAGTGCCGCCATATATTCAGCCGGATAAAAATGCTTTAAGTACGCCGTCTGGTAGGTGACATGGGCATAGGCTGCCGCATGGGACTTGTTAAAGGCATACTGTGCAAAGTCCATCATTTCATCAAAAATACTGTTTGCAACCTGTTCTGGTACCCCACGGCGAATGGCACCGTCAATTAAAACCGTTCCGTCTTCATCGGTTTTACCGTGAATAAAGTTCTTCCGCTCTTCTGCCATAACATCGGCTTTCTTTTTACTCATGGCTCGGCGGACTAAGTCGGCTCGTCCTAAGGAATAGCCTGCCATTTCACGGACAATCTGCATAACCTGCTCCTGGTAGACCATACAGCCGTAGGTTACGTCTAAAATCTTTTCCAAGATGGGGTGTTTATAAGAAAGGCTTTCCGGGTGGTTTTTGTTTTCAATATACCGGGGAATCTGGTCCATAGGGCCGGGACGGTAGAGAGAAATCCCCGCGATAACATCTTCTAAGCTCTGGGGCTTTAATTCCTTAATAAACTGCTTCATGCCCGCAGATTCCAGCTGGAACACGCCCTCCGTTTCCCCCCGGGACAGCATAGCGTAAACCCCGGGCTCGTTCATGGGGATATGCTCCATATCGGGGCGTTCTTTTCCGGTTGTTTCAATAATGGACAATGCCTCGTCAATAATTGACAGGTTGCGGAGGCCTAAAAAGTCCATCTTCAAAAAGCCCAGCTCTTCAATGTTACCCATGGGGAACTGGGTGGTAATTACATCATCGTTTTTCTGAATGGGAATATGGTCTGTAATCACATCGCGGGAGATAACCACACCGGCAGCATGGGTTCCGGCGTTGCGAACCAGACCCTCTAACGCCATAGCCTCATCGACCAGTTCATGGACCTGTGCGTCATCGTCATATTTCTTCTTCAGGTCCGGGTTTACCTCCAGAGCACTTTTTATGGTAATATTCAGCTCCTGAGGAATCATTTTTGCCACTTCGTCGGTTTCGGCATAACCAATATCTAAAACTCTGCCCACATCACGGATTGCCGCCCGTGCTTTCATGGCGTTAAAAGTAATAATCTGAGCCACTTTTTCTCTGCCGTATTTAGATACAACATAGTCAATAACGCGTTGCCGGCCTTCGTTACAAATATCCACGTCAATATCCGGCATACTGATACGCTCAGGATTTAAAAAACGCTCAAACAGAAGATTGTATTGCAGGGGATCAACATTGGTAATCCCCAAGCAGTAGGCAACCACGCTGCCCGCCGCACTGCCACGGCCCGGGCCAACGGGAATTCCGTTATCTTTAGCGTATTTTATAAAATCCCAAACAATCAGGAAATAGTCAACATAGCCCATGCCGGAGATAACCCCCAGCTCATAGTCGAGCCGCTGTTTTGCCTCAGGGTCGTCGCCATAGCGTTTCTTTCGCCCTGCCTCACACAGTGCGGTTAAGTATTCTAAAGAATCGCCGCCCTTTGGCACGGCATATTTCGGCAAAAGCAAATTGCCAAAGGTAAAATCTACCCGGCAGCGTTCCGCTATTTTCTGGGTGTTTAATAACGCATCGGGAATGTTGGCGAAAAGTGCCGTCATTTCCTCTTCGCTCTTTAAGTAAAACTCATCAGTCTCAAACCGCATACGGTCTTCTTCTCCTACCTTGCGGTTTGTTTGAATACACATTAAAACGTCCTGATGCTTGGCGTCCTCTTTTTTTATATAGTGTACATCGTTGGTGGCAACCAAGGAAAGACCGTATTCTTTCGCCAGAGAAATCAGCTTCATGTTGACCTTTTTCTGCTCGGGAATCCCGTGGTCCTGAAGCTCTAAATAAAAATGGTCTTTATCAAACAGCTCAAGGTATGCCTCAATCTGCGCCCTTGCCCCTTTTTCATCGTTCTCTAAAAGTGCATGGGGAATATCCCCGGCAAGACAGGCAGACAAAGCAATTAAGCCCTCGGTATGGCCCTTTAACATGGCTTTATCCACACGTGGCTTATAGTAAAACCCGTCAGAAAAACCGGCGGACACAACTTTAACCAGGTTCTGATACCCGGTCATGTTTTCCGCCAAAAGCACCAGATGCCCGGTGCGGTTGCCGTTTTCGTGGGTGCGGTCGTGCATGCTGACGCCGGCGGTATAAACCTCGCAGCCGATGACAGGGTGAATCCCCGCCGCTTTTGCCTTTTTGTAAAAATCCACAATGCCGTACATAGCACCATGGTCAGTGATGGCAAGGGCTGTCATGCCCTGCTCTTTGGCACGGGCAAGCAGTGCGTCCAGCCGGCAAAGACCGTCTAAAAAGCTATATTCGGTATGTACATGTAAATGTGCAAAACTCATAGCCCATTCCTCTTTTTCAATAAAATCTTACAAAATTTGTTCCATGCCCACTTTCTGAACCGAAAGGCCGCAGGCTTCATAGAATTTTCTGGCACTCTCGTTAAGCTGCCAGACGTTTAAAGTTACGTTATAACAGCCGATTGTTTTAGCATACGCAAGAACAAATTCATACAAGGCTTTCCCGATATGCTTACCCCGGCAATTTTCATCAACGCAAAGGTCGTCAATATAAAGAGTTTTAATATCTGTCAGAATATTATCATTTTGATGTTGCTGCAGCATACAGAAGGCATAGCCTTTAACGACGCCCTCCAGCTCTGCTACAAAAATCGGACGGGATTCATCAGACAGTAACGCCAAAAGCTCCTCCGGCTTATACTTCACTGCGTTTGCTTTAAACAAATCCGGTCTGCCCGCATGATGCACGGTAAGCACCTGAGACAAAAGGTCTGAAATTGCGGCAATATCCTGAGCTGCCGCCCGTCTGATTATCATGTAGTAGTCCTCTTTTCGTCCGATAGTCTTATATGTGTCAATTATATCATATTTTCTTCTATTCTGCAATCACCAAACCACAAATGCAAAAGAGATCTCTTCCCCTCTTCCGTTTCTTGACTTTATAAAACCCATGTGATAAACTTAAATTGTTAAAATAAGACTTATAAAGTAATTTGATGTATTCCATCTGGTTGTATTTACTAAACAGCCGCTTTATTCGTAATAACCAAGGGCTGTTTCCCTTGAGAAACAGCCCTTTTTCTTCATTAAAAGTATTGCTTAATTTCCTTGCCGTACACCGGCTCAAAGAAGCCGGCACCGGAGGGTTCTATGCCGGCAACATATAAATGAGATGTATCTCCCAGCTTTTTACAGCGAAAGGCAACTTTCCCTTTTTCCCGTTCCTCGGTTTCTACCACGGTTACAGAGGTGGGGGCCACAAAAAAGCTTTGCCACAAAACCGGTGCAGAAACCCCTAAAAGGTGGGACAGGGCAACAAACTGAACGCCTAAATGGCAAAAGAAAACTAAAACCTGCTCGTTTCCCTGCTCTGTTACATAAAACCCACCCTGACGCTTGTAGCCGTAGAACGCCAAAAGGCTATCGAGACCGTCTCGAACTACCGCCTGCCGGCTTGCAATATCGCCGGTCTGCATGACCGGTGCGTTCACCCAGTTATGCCGATCATACATTTCTTCAACGCACGTCCAGTAAGCCGGCATAAAGTCCCAGGGAATTCTCTCTTCCCCGGTTACAGGGTCTAAAACCGGCACATGGAATTCTCTGAGCCACTCTAAAGTCTCAATTTTTCCGCTTTCTGCCTGCAGGGCAATTTTCCCTGTGTCCTGTGCTCTGCCTAACGGCGAGCAGAAAAATCTATCCGCTTTCCAGGCAAGCACCCGGGGCGACAAGGCTTCTGCTTCCCGTCTGCCTCGCTCTGTTACGGTATCATTTTTATAATCCGGGTCACCGTGCCGGATAAAAATTAGTTTCATGACGGTTCTCCTTTGTTTGCCACATCAATGTTTCTTGTAATGTCATTGTACCACAACTGCCGTCAAAAATCAACTCACGCAAAAATTCCCATTCTCTGCATTTTCTTTCTTATTTGGGATAACATATAACTATTCTATTTCTTTACTAAAAAAGGAGAAGCGTTTATGCAAATGACCTTTCGCTGGTACGGTGAGTCTGACCCCGTAACCTTAGAAAAAATCCGGCAAATTCCCGGCGTAACCGGCATTGTTTCTGCAATTTACGATGTGCCCGTGGGGGAAGTTTGGCCCACCCATAAAATTCTTAACTTAAAAAGAACGGTGGAAAAAGCCGGACTTAGCTTATCTGTCATTGAAAGCGTTCCCGTTCATGAAGATATTAAAACCGGCGACGGCGACCGTGACCGATACATTAAAAACTATTGTCAAACCCTGCGGAACCTCGCAGACTGCGGCATTGACTGCGTTTGTTACAACTTTATGCCGGTATTTGACTGGACTCGCTCCAGCCTTGACCACGAGCTTTCAGACGGCTCTAACGCCTTGATTTATCAGGAAGAGGCCGTTGCTGACATGAATCCCTTAACCGGTGACCTGACGCTGCCCGGTTGGGACGCCAGCTACACAAAGGAAGGCATGAAGGCTCTTTTGGAAAAATATCAGTCCATCTCCGAAGAAGACCTTTGGAACAACCTGCAATACTTTTTGGAAAAAGTTATAAAGGTTGCTGAGGAAGTTCGCATTAAAATGGCAATTCACCCTGACGACCCGCCCTGGAACATCTTCGGCCTGCCCCGTATTATTAAAAACAAAGAAAGCCTGGAGCGGTTTTTAAAGCTCTACGACAGCCCCTATAACGGCTTAACCCTTTGCAGCGGTTCTTTAGGTGCTTCCCCTGAAAATGACATTAGCGAGCTGGTTCGCACCTTTTCAGACCGGATTCATTTTTCTCATATCCGCAACATTTCCATCACCGGCGAGCGTTGCTTTTGCGAGTCTGCCCACAAGACGGACTGCGGCTCTCTGGATATTGCAGATATTGTTAAAGCTTACTATGAAAGCGGCTTTAACGGCTATATCCGCCCTGACCACGGCAGAATGATTTGGGGCGAAACCGGCAGACCGGGCTACGGACTTTACGACCGTGCCTTAGGAACCCAGTATATCCTCGGTCTTTGGGACGCTTACGAAAAGGCCGGCGTACCGAGACATGTAAAGTGAAAGGAGCTTTGCCATGCATTTACCGTTTCAAATTGATTTACAAGACAAGGTGATTGTAATCACAGGTGGAGGCGGCATTATTTGCGGTGCTTTCGCTGAGGCAGTCGGTGCCTGCGGTGCCAAAGTCGCTGTTTTGGACTTAAAAAAAGAATATGCACAATCCGTTGCCGATTCTATTATCGCCTCCGGCGGTACCGCCATTGCCCTGTCTGCCAATGTGCTTGATAAAGAAAGCCTGGAGCAGGCTAAAAAAGAGATTGTAAAGACCTTCGGCACCTGCGACATCTTAATTAACGGTGCCGGCGGTAACCACCCCAAAGGCACAACCACTTTAGAATATTACAACCCGAAGGACGAAGAAAAAGAAGATTTGATTTCCTTTTTCGATTTAGACCCTGAGGGTGTTTCCTTTGTGTTCAACCTGAATTTTTTAGGAACGCTGCTCCCCACACAGGTGTTCGCCGGCGATATGATTGGTAAAAAAGATGCGTCTATTATTAACGTTTCCTCTATGAACGCCTTTACGCCTCTGACTAAAATTCCGGCATACAGCGGTGCCAAAGCCGCTGTTTCGAACTTTACCCAGTGGTTGGCGGTGCATTTTTCAAAGGTGGGGATTCGCGTCAACGCCATTGCTCCCGGCTTTTTCGTTACAAACCAAAACCGGAGCCTGTTATACAATCAGGACGGCAGCCTGACCCCCCGCTCCGAAAAAATTCTTTCCCAAACCCCCATGAACCGTTTCGGCGAGGTTGAGGAACTGATCGGCACTCTGCTCTGGCTTTTATGCCCCGATGCTTCCTCTTTTGTAAACGGCACGGTGATTCCCGTAGACGGCGGTTTTTCCGCTTACAGCGGCGTATAAAAAATAAAGCTCTTCTTTTTTGAAGAGCTTTCTTTTTTACGAATGCTAATTTGACAGCCGTATAAAAATATGGTAAAATAAATGAAGAATTCAGATTTTGGAGGTATTGCTTCATGCAGATAAAAGAATCAGCCGAAAACTACTTAGAGGCTATTTTAATGATTCAGAATAAAAAAGGCAATGTTCGCAGTATTGATGTTGCCAATGAGCTTTCCTTCACCAAACCCAGCGTTTCTGTTGCAATGAAATCCTTTCGCGAGGAAGGGTACATTACAGTTGATGAAAACGGCTCTATTTTTCTGACCGAAAAAGGCCGCCAGATTGCAGAACGTGTCTACGAACGGCATCGCATTATTGCCAAAGCCTTAACCGCTTTGGGCGTTGATGAAGAAACGGCTTTGGAAGACAGCTGTAAAATCGAACATGACATCAGCAATCAAACCTTTGAAAAGCTGAAAGAA
>JAFQWH010000051.1 GCA_017407515.1 Clostridia bacterium
TAAACACTCATTTCTAAAATTCTAATCACTTTAAAAAAATCTTTAGAACTGTCCTGAAAAACGGACACTCCTTAAGGTACAATACAAGTATAAACAAAACAGAAAAAAACTGTATACCTAAATTATAACACACCGTCAGGCAATGGGCAAATAAAAATATAATTTGGAATTATTTACATCTTTTTGGTTGTTTTGTGAAATTTTTTTACATTACCTATTGACATCGTACATTTGTTCTGTTAAAATGAATTTACGAACATTAGTTCTAAGAACGTTCGTTCTGAAAAGGAGTTGTGAGTTATGTTATTTAGAAAAAGAAGAAGAATTTCATATAAAAAACGTGCAAAAGAACAGAGAATGAAGCTGTATATTATTCTGGCTGCTTTGGGTATCCTCTTTGTGTTCTCCCTGGGAACTCTGGCTGATACCGGTGTTCACGAAGTAACCGTAATCGCTGACACCGGAGACACCCTTTGGACTCTTTGCGAGCCATACTGCCCTGAAGGTATGGACCTTCGCCTGTTTATCGACAAGGTTATGTATGAAAACAACTTAAAAAGTTCCGGCCTCTCCATCGGTCAGGAAGTTGTTATCCCTTTAGATTAAAGAATATTCTAAAATCCCCGTGCATATAATGAAAACGTATGCATTGCCAATGTTTTGGCAGAAAAGGGGTATCCTATGGGTAATACATTTAAAGTCATTAACTTAAAAAATATTCTTCGTCTGGCAATTTTTATTGCAATCCCCCTTGCCGTTGGGGGATTGGCTGGCTTTTTAACGCAGAACAGCCGGGAGTTTTACGCCGCTTTGCAAAAGCCGCCTCTCTCACCACCGGGGTATCTTTTCCCCATTATTTGGACGGTTTTGTATATCTTAATCGGCATCGCAAGCTACTTGGTGTACCAAAAAGGTTTTACAAACCCTGCTGTCAGGGAAGCCCTAAAATATTACGCAATCTCTTTACTTTTAAGCTTTATCTGGCCCCTTGTTTTCTTTCGGTTTAAGCTTTTACTCCTTGCCTTTTTGGTTTTAGTTTTACTCTGGATTTTTACCGGCATCGCCACCGCAAAATTCTACCGTATTTCCCGTGCTGCCGGTTGGCTGATGGTTCCCTATTGGTTATGGATTACCTTTGCCGGATATTTGAATCTTGCCGTTTGGCTTTTAAACCGCTGAATGAGTCTTTTGAGAACAAGCAGGAAGCCGTTTCGCAACACCAAAGCGAACGGCTTCCTGCTTCCCCTTTTTGTGCAAAAAAAGATGGGAAAATGTGATAAAACAGTTTACAAAAAGGTTTTTTCCATTTATAATAGAATGAGGGGGTATGAAACCATGCAAACAATCAAAAACTTTTTAACGCTACATAAGAAATCATCCATTATCGTACTATCTATTGTCACAGTGCTGGTACTGGTTTTAATTGTATCCTCTGTGTTTATCATAGCAGCACTCAATCGTAACGGTATTTACAACGGTGTCCGTGTGAATGATGTTGACGTCAGCAATCTTTCAAAAGAGGAGGCAACCACCCTGCTCAGTCAGCAATACCGGGGGCCTATTGACCATATCGTTCGCCTAACCTGTAACACAGAAGAAAAAGAAGTTTCTCTAGCTGAGCTTTCCGCCCGTGTGGATATTGAAAAAACCGTGGAAAAGGCTTACAGTGTTGGCAGAACCGGAAATTTCTTTACCCGTTTACTTGAAATTTACAAGCTTAAGAAAAACCCCGTGGTTCTCTCTCCGGTTATTACCTGTGATGAAGAACTGTTAAAAGCATATATCAACGAACTGACGGCACCGTTTAACCTCCCCGGTCAGGCAACCGAGGTCTCTCTCGTTGAAAACGAACTGGTAATCACCCGCGGCGTAGCCGGTAGGGGTATTGATATTCCCAAAGCCGTTCAGCTTTTCAAGGAAAATGCTTATTCCATACAAAACGGTTCCTTTGTGCTGACACCTGAAGAAATTTCACCCGAAGAACCGAATGCCGATGCAATTTATGCCCAGTTCTGCCGTGAACCCATAAATGCAGACTATAAAATTGAAAATCAACGCCTTACCATCTTGGAAGATCAGCCCGGCGTTTCCTTTGATATAGAAACTGTTAAAACAATTCTCAGTGAGTCTACCGATGCCGTAATTAAAATTCCCGTAACCCTGACTCCGGCACAGGTAACCACAGAACAGGTAGAGAGTCAGCTGTTTCCCGATTTATTGGGAACATATTCTTCCAAATATAACGCAGGTGATGTCTCCCGTTCCCACAACGTAAGTTTAGCAGCCCAGAAAATTAACGAGGTTGTGCTGGCACCCGGTGATGTTTTTTCATATAACGACATTGTAGGTCCCCGTACAGCAGCCCGTGGTTTTAAAACAGCTACCGTTTATGTCGGCAACAAGAGCGTTCCCGGTATCGGCGGCGGCATCTGCCAGGTTTCTTCAACCTTGTTTAACGCTGTTGTTCTTGCCGATTTAGAAATTGTTTACAGAACCAATCACTCTTTGCCGGTTTCCTATGTGCCCTTAGGACGGGATGCAACGGTGTCATACGGCAGCATTGATTTTAAATTTAAAAATAACACTGCAAACCCCGTTAAAATTGTTGCCTTCGCCAACGGCGGGCAGCATAGTGTTTCGGTTTACGGTGTCAAGGATAATAAAAATAAAACTATTGAGATATATACCACCCAAACCGGTTCCCGTGCTTTTAACGTTGTGCAGAACGAAGATCCCACGCTGCCGGTCGGCACCGTCAAGGTGGAACAAAACGGTTCATACGGAAGTTCTTTCAACACCTATAAGGTTACTAAAGAAAACGGCCAGGTGATTAAAAACGAACTTTTAACAAAGAGTACCTACGTTCCTACCGACCGTATAGAAATCGTTGGCACTATGGTCGATCCTTCCGTACCAATTGAGGGTGACGCCCCCGCTTCCGGAGAACCTGTTTCCCCGGAAACACCTGATACACCGGGAATCCCAATTCTGCCGCCTAACGCAGAGCCTGACGTGATTCCCACACCGGTTCCTTCTCCCGAACCCGTACCGGTAACAACAGAATCGCCTGCTGCCTAAGAAAACAAAAACTGTCTGACAGTTTTGAAAGGATAACGCCGTGAAAGTTAAAACAAAGTATGTTTGCTCTGCCTGCGGCTATGAAACCGCCAAATGGATGGGAAAATGCCCGGGTTGCGACGGTTGGAACACCTTAGAGGAAGAAACCGTCCGTTCCGATAAACCCCTTCGCACCGCTACCTCCTTGCGTGCAAAACCCACTAGCCTTTCCTCTGTTGATGTAACCGACTATCAGCGTCTGAGCTGCGGTATTGGGGAATTAGACCGGGTTTTAGGCGGCGGTATTGTTCGCGGCTCATTGGTTTTAGTGGGCGGTGACCCCGGTATCGGTAAGTCCACGCTACTGTTGCAGCTTGCTGCCCAGCTTGATAAGACTGCAACCTTGTTTTATGTTTCCGGCGAGGAATCGGAAAAACAGCTGAAAATGCGTTCCGACCGTTTAAATAACGAAACCCCGGGTTTTATGGTCCTGTCTGAGACGGATATAACCGCCATCAGCACAGCCCTTGACGAAATCTGCCCGGATATTTTAATTGTAGACTCTATTCAGACTATGTATCACCCCGAGATTTCCTCTGCTCCCGGCAGTGTCAGTCAAGTCCGTGAGGCAACCCTGACCCTGATGCGATATGCCAAAGAAACCTCTACCGCTGTCTTCATTGTAGGCCACGTCACAAAAGACGGTGCGATTGCAGGGCCCAAGGTTTTAGAGCACATGGTAGATTGCGTTTTATATTTTGAGGGCGAGCGTAACCACAGCTACCGGATTTTGCGTGCTGTGAAAAACCGTTTTGGCTCCACTAACGAAATCGGCGTTTTTGAAATGACCGATGCAGGGCTTATGGAGGTGGAAAACCCCTCTTTAATGCTCTTAGAGGGCAGACCTGACCAAACCCCCGGTTCTGCCGTTGTCTGCACCTTAGAAGGCACAAGGCCCATGCTGGCAGAAATCCAGGCGTTAGTTTCCCCCACCAGCTTCGGCGTGCCCCGGCGAATGGCAACGGGGATTGACTATAACCGCATGAATTTAATGATTGCCGTTTTGGAAAAACGTGTTGGGCTGAACCTGCAAAATCAGGACGCTTACGTTAACATCGTCGGCGGTATCCGTTTGGACGAGCCTGCTGTTGATTTGGCGTTAGCCCTTTCCATTGCTTCCGCTTTCAGAAACCGCCCCATTGACAATTCTATCGTTGCCATCGGCGAAGTGGGGCTGACCGGAGAGCTTCGAGCCGTTAACCAGATTGAACGCCGGCTTTCGGAAGCTAAAAAACTTGGATTTAAAGCCTGCATTATCCCCCACGCCAACACAAAGAATTTGAAAGTGCCGCAGGGCATTAAAGTGCTCCCTGCTAAAACCCTGACCGATGCGTTAGGGTATATTATGTAAACCACCAAAGACAGGAGTGTAACCATGACAAGAAAAGAAGCCCGCGAAGCCGGATTTATTATTATTTTTGAGCATGAATTTCAAAAGCTTTCTGCCGATGCCCTTTTAGAGCTATACTATGAGTACAAAGGCGATGCAGAGGGACAAAAAGATTATTTGGAGAACCTTGTCCGCACAACCTTAGAGCATTTGCCGGAAATTGATGCACAGATTGAACAAAACACCCGAGGCTGGACGCTATCCCGTCTATCCAAGGTAAGCCTTGCTACGCTGAGAGTGGGCATTTGCGAACTGCTTTACAATCCGGAAATTCCTGCCGGCATCGCCATTAACGAAGCGGTGCAGCTGGCAAAGGACTACGAAGACGAAAAAGCATCTTCCTTTGTAAACGGCGTTTTATCTTCTGTCAATAAATCAAATCAGTAATTACGAAACGCCCCGTTTTGGGGCGTCTTTCTTTTAAAGGAGAGTCTATGGAACAAGAAGTTTTAACCGTCAGTGTCTCCCAATTAAATCATTATATCCGTCGCGTAATTGAACATAACGGCTATTTAAAGGATATTTACGTAAAAGGTGAAATCTCTAACTGCAAGCCGCACCCCTCCGGCCATATCTACCTAACTTTAAAGGACGAGGAGTCTGTACTACGGGGGGTTATGTTCCGCTCTGCCGCTATGGGGCTTCGTTTTAACCCGGAGGACGGTATTAAGGTCTTAGCCCGGGGCAGAATTTCTGTTTATGAGCCCGGCGGTGTCTATCAGTTGTATATTGAAAGCTTAGAGCCTGACGGTGAGGGTGCTCTCTTTGCCGCCTATGAAAAACTAAAGCAAAAATTAGAGGCAGAGGGCTTGTTTGACTCTGCGTTTAAAAAGCCGCTTCCTCCCTTTCCCAAAACTGTTTGCGTTGTGACTGCGTCTTCCGGTGCCGCCATTCGGGATATTTTAAACGTTCTGGGCCGCCGCTATCCCTTAGCAGCCGTCCGCGTCCTGCCCGTGGCTGTACAGGGTGAGGGTGCCGCAAAGCAAATTGCCGAGGCTATCCGCCTGATCAATACGCACCACCTGGGTGACGTCATTATCACAGGTCGCGGTGGCGGATCTATTGAGGACTTATGGGCTTTTAACGAAGAAATTGTTGCCCGGGAAATTTTTGCATCTGACATTCCCGTTATCTCTGCCGTTGGTCACGAAACGGACTTTACCATCGCAGATTTTGTAGCTGACCTTCGAGCCCCAACCCCCTCTGCGGCGGCAGAGCTTGCCGTTCCGTCGGCACTTGAACTTTTAGGGCAGTTAAAATCGCAAAACAACGAGCTGTTTGCTGAGATGCGGCACTGCCTGCTCCGGCAACAAAAAGCCTTAGATGCCCTCAAAAAGCACCACGCCTTAATCGGTGTACCTGACATGATTGCCGAAAAACGCATTACGGTGGACCAACTGCAGAAAAACAGTACCTATGCTTTTTCTAAGCGTTATGACAGCCTCCGGCATCAGCTTTCTGTCTATGCCGGCAAGCTGGACGCTTTAAGCCCCCTTTCCGCACTGGCCCGTGGCTATACCTATGCCACCCTGCCGGACGGAACGCCTATGCGTGAAATTAAACAATGCTCACCGGGCACTGCGTTCCGTCTCCGCCTGTCTGACGGTGAGGCTGATTGCAGCGTGACTAAAATTTGTGAATAAAATTTGAAATATCTGACAGTTTCCCCGTTTCTGTTGAAACGGAAGCTGTCATATGGTACAATAAACATAACCCAAAAAGAAAAGAGGTAAGCCATGCAGCACCTGTTAAGCCATATGCGGCGTGCCATTGAAGATTACAATATGATACAAGACGGCGACCGGATTGCCGTTGGTCTCTCCGGTGGGAAAGACTCCCTGGCTGTTTTAATGGCGGCACATGCCCTGCGGCGATTTTACCCCAAAACCTTTTATTTAGAGGCTATTACGCTGGATATGGGCATGGAGGGCATGGATTTTTCCCCTCTTGTCTCCCTTTGTGAGTCCTTAGAAATTCCGTATACCATTGAAAAAACTCAGATTAAAGAAATTGTGTTTGACATCAGGAAAGAAAAAAGCCCCTGTTCTCTCTGTGCGAATCTGCGTCGGGGTGCTCTAAACTCCGCGGCAAAAAATCGGGGCCTTAACAAGGTGATGCTGGGGCATCATTTTGATGACGTGATTGAAACCTTTTTCTTAAGCCTTCTCTACGAGGGGCGGGTGAACTGCTTCCTGCCGGTGACTCATTTGGACCGCATGGACATAACCCTGCTCCGGCCTTTTGTTTATGTTGAGGAACGGGATATTCGAAAATTCGTGAAAACTAATAGTCTGCCCATTGTGCACAATCCCTGCCCCGCAGACGGAAACACGAAGCGGGAATACATTAAGTCTCTCTTGTCTCAATTAGATTATGAAAACAGAGGCGTAAAACAACGCTTGTTCACCGCTATGAAAAACAGCGTTGCAGGCTGGCAAATTGATAATTATAGTTAGATAAAAAGGAGAATCCTATGAAAAAATTTCTGTCCTTTCTTTTAGTCCTGGTTTTATTAACGGCGTCGCTCCCTGTTCTTGCAACGGAGCTTTCTTCTGAAACAGAAGAAATTCTCATAGAGGGCGTTACATATAAAAACATCAAGCGTTTAGAGGAAAACGGCTGGCAGGATATTCACGTTGTAACAGCCGATTTAAACGAACCACACCTGCAGTTTGATGTGTTAAGCCACGAAAGCGGCAAAAGCTATCTGGAAAACACCTACGCTTCCGCTGTCAACAGTGATGCCGTTGTCGCGGTCAACGCAGACTTTTTCCAGGCCACCTCTGAATCTGGCCGTGGCAACGCTATTGGTTTGGAAATTAAAGACGGTAAGCTTCGCACGTCTCCTGCAGCTTACGAGCAGATGAACGTTCTTTACCAGACGAAAAAAGACGTCTCCCTGCTCTTTGATATGTTTACGTACAGCTTTACCATCACGGCCCCGGACGAAACCCAGGCTCAGATTAGTGTTATCAATAAATACGACAGCATGACCGGCATTGTTATGTATACCACCGATTGGGGCACGCTGACCCCCGGTTCTGCCGGTAATGTTTTAGAAATGGTGGTTGAAGACGGAAAAGTAACTGCCAAAAACCGAGAGGTTGGTCCTGTGGAAATCCCTGAAAACGGCTATGTTTTAGCCTGCGATCTGAGCATGCACACTTTCTTAGATGATTGCTTTCAGGTTGGCGACAAGGTTATATTAGACATTGAAACCACCCCCGGCTTTGAAGACATTCAAACTGCCGTAGGCGGCGGCGGTATACTCCTGGAAAACGGAAAAATTCCCGAGACCTATTCCCACACAGTCAACGGTGCTCACCCCCGTACAGCTGTTGGTGTTGATAAAACCGGAAAAATTCTGACCTTGGTGGTTGTAGACGGTCGCCGGACAGATGCCGCCGGTATGACCATGCCCCAGCTTAGCAAGCTGATGTTAGAGCTTGGCTGTTATAATGCTATGAACTTAGACGGCGGCGGGTCATCCTTAATGGCTATCAAAAAAGACGGCACACACCAGATTGCTAATACCCTATCCGGTGGTTATAAACGTCCCGTTACCAACTCCATTGGTATTTTAGCAAATCTCAGCAGCAGTCGAAAGCTTTCCTCTGTTACTGTAAAAAGTGATGACGATGCGGTTTTCGTTGGTACTTCCACCAGCTTGCAACTCTTAGCCTATGACCAGTATAAACTGCCGATGCAAAACTCAGATGCACAAAATATTAAATGGACTGTCGTCTCGGGAAAAGGCTTCGTCCAAGACGGGCTCTTTTATCCCTCCGCTCCCGGCACAGCCGTAATCCGAGGCACCTACCGCGGTTTTTCCGATGAAATAACCCTGACGGTTTTAGATACGCCTCACCGTTTAACCTTTGCTTCCGGTGACCAAAATCTTGAAAAAGGCGATACCCGCACCCTTTGGCTGTCAGCTTTTGATGCAAATGGCAACGCCGCTCTGGTTTACCCTAAGGATATTACCGTTACCGCTGCTAACCCTTCCATCGCATCCATTCAGGATAACACGTTAAAAGCTGTTGCAAACGGCTCCACGGTTATCTCTGCTACCTTTGGCGAAACAAAAGCCTACATGGTGGCAACCGTAGGCGGTGGTGCGGCAGCAACCGCCCCAAAGGACGTGGCTCTTTCCGACCCGCAGCAGAAAAGCTCTGAAATTACGTCTGCCAACGGGTTTACCTTCACGGTTTTCGGTAACACAAGAACGCCGGTAAAATTCTTTGACCTGTTCATTATGAACGGCGTTAAAAAAGCGGTGCAAAGCGAAAACGATATGAATTTCTTCGTGGGTAACAGCGTTGACGCCTCCCTCTTAGAGGACCTGGGTGACAGCCTCATTCTCTCTGACGGCTACGCAAGCTTTAAAAAGAACGGAAGTACCTTTGTAACCTTAAAAAACGCCTATGGAACGACCCTTTTCAGCTCCGATAAAACACAATGGAAAAAGCTTCGGGCAGAAGTTGAAAAGCTCTCCGGCGGCAATTTCTTCGTCTTTTTAAACGACCATAATCTGTCTTATTCCGATACCGAGATTGTATTTTTCAAACAGCTTATGAAAGAGGCGGCTAAAAAAGCAGATAATGTCTATGTCTTTGCCGGCGGCTTTGTAAACGAAACCGTTATTGAAGACGGCGTTCGCTATATTACCACAGCCGGCGTATTCCCCAGCATCGGTGCAAAACCTCCGGCAACCAACATCTCTTATGTGAAATACTATCTGGTAACCGTCAACGGCAGCAGCGTTACTTACGAAACAAAAGGCATTGTGAAATAATAAAAACAAAAAGGGTGGTCACGAAAGTGACACCCTTTTTTTATTGAGGCTGTTCAAATTTAGATGCAGAACAAACAAACTGAATCCCGAAGGCGTACACAGGTACACCAAGAGGTGAAGTTTGTCCGTAACTTTGAGGTATAAAAAGAATGGAATTCGCAATAAGCGAATTCCACCTTAAAAAGACACTTTACTTTATTATTTTACTGTGTTTTAATACTATTTTCCCGCCTCAAAGTGTTCTGCACTAAATTTGACAGCCTCTTTTTATTCTCCCATCATGGGAACCAAGTACTTCGCCACTAAGCTAACCCCGTATGTATGCTCAGGAGCCCATTTGTTGCCCAGTTCCTCGGCGGTTGTAACCGTACCTGCCCAAGCGGTGCGGCTTGCTGTGTAATATCTGCCGTGAGGCTCGCCTACGGGTTCTAACCCTAAATATGCCGACATATGATTAAAATGGGCACGAACGCCATCGTCCGGAGTTGCAAAAGTTTCGTGGTCATAGGTGGCATCGCCGTTGGCTGTGGCAGTTTTAATACCTGCCCAGTTGTTCTGCTCCGGCAGAACTCTGCCGCCATATTTACCGTAGCCGGTTTCCTTTGCCGCCTGAGCATATAAAATCTCAGGACGGATACCGGTAATTTCGCCATATTTCCAGTAAATATCCGCAATATCAATAAACCGTTGATGTGCCCCCATCTGTGTTGCCCATTCCTTTGCCCGTTCCAGAGTTACCTGGCTTTCGCCTACCATGGGCGTACTGGTTGTAAACTCCAGCTCGCCCTTACCCTGGCGAATCTGAATCATTCTGTAAATGAAAACCGCAGCTTCCGCTCTGGTAACCGGGTCGTTGGGTCGGAGTAACTTTTCATTACCACGCAAAATACCACGTTCAACCGCAATAGCAACCTGCGTTTTAATGTCTGACTGTACATGGTCGCAATCTATAAAACCTGTCTCTAAAATATCTTTATCAAACAGATTGTTCGAAGCTGAAAGCCCCATGCCGTTTACAATAGTCGCCGCAACCTCCTGACGGGTGAAGGCCTTCTCCGGCACAAACTGGTTCACCGGTAAAAACGGTTCTTTGGGAAAATAGGCCTTTGTTGCCTCAATATAAGGCAGGGACCAGCTCTCAGCCGGAACATCTACATAGGTCTGCGTCGGGTTTTCTTCCGGCTCAATGGATAAAGAGAGTGCCAGCATTTTCGCAAACTGCTCCTTGGTCACCTGCTCGTCCGGTGCAAACTTTCCCTCACCGATGCCGGCGATAATATCTTCAGATGCAAGATGCGTAATGGCCTCTTTTGCCCAGTCATGGTTCTTGGTTACGTCTTTAAATGAAATAGCCTGTCCTGTTATTATACCGGCAGTATTCATTGCCAGAAAAATTGTCAGCACAAAAGACAGGTATACGATTTTTTTAAACATTTTTTACCTCCTAAAAAGTTCTCCTTTTTATTTTTATGAGGTCTTGTCCGTAATTATGCTTATTTTAAGTTTAAAGTACCCAAACTTGCCGCTTTTAAGTAAGCATTGATAAACGGATCCAAATCCCCGTCCATAACGGCACCGGTGTTACCGGTTTCGTGAGAGGTACGGTGGTCTTTTACCATGCTGTACGGGTGGAAAACATAAGACCGAATCTGGCTACCCCAGGCAATATCTTTCATATCGCCCTTTAAGTCTTCAATTTTTTCTTTATGTTCCCGTTCTGCCATTTCCACAAGCTTTGCTTTCAGCATTTTCATGGCCGTATCCTTGTTCTGGTGCTGAGAACGCTCGTTCTGACAGGCAACCACAACGCCGGTGGGGATATGGGTAATACGGATTGCAGAGTCTGTCTTATTAACGTGCTGTCCGCCGGCACCGCCGGAACGGAAGGTATCAATTTTTAAATCATCAGGGTTAATGTTAACCTCAATATCGTCGCTGATTTCCGGCATAACATCAACCGAAACAAAGGACGTATGCCGTCTGCCGGAGGCATCAAAGGGCGAAATACGCACTAGGCGATGTACCCCTTTTTCCGCCTTGGCATAGCCATAGGCATTATCCCCGCTAATCTGAATGGTAACGCTTTTAACGCCGGCTTCGTCACCTGCTAAATAGTCTAAGGTTTCAACAGAGAAACCGCGGCGTTCTGCCCAATGCTGATACATTCTCAGAAGCATTTCCGCCCAGTCCTGTGCCTCAGTACCGCCGGCACCGGGGTGCAGGGATAAAATAGCGTTATTAGCATCATACTTGCCGGAAAGGAGCGTATCCAGTCGCAAGGTCTCTAAATCTTCAGACAACTTTTTATAGCTTTCTTCCACTTCCGGAAGCAGGCTGTCATCATTTTCTTCAATCGCAAGCTCGCAAAGGGTCAGGGCATCTTCCCAGGCACCGTATAAGTTATTATACCGGCCCACCTTTGCCTTTAATTGCTTTAATTTCTGGAGTACTTTTTGGGAAGCATCCATATCATTCCAGAACTCCGCATCGGAGGACTGTTCTTCTAAGGCTTTTATTTCCTGTTCTGTCTTGGGGACTTCAAAGTGAATCCCTCAGTTCTAAAATAACATCCTTCATGGCATGAAGGTCAAGACGATACTGATCGTACTCTATCATATTTTCAGTCCTTTCATAAAAGAAAATTTATTTTAGCTTACTCCTCTGCACCGCAGCATTTTTTGTATTTTTTGCCGGAGCCGCAGGGGCAAAGGTCATTTCTGCCTACTTTGTCTGTTTTCTTTACCGGTTTCTTTTCCTCGTCACCGGCAAGGCCGGCACGAACAGGCTCCGCCTGAGCTTTTCTTTCCGGTGGTGCTTCCAGCCGCATGTTAAACAGATGCCGAATGGTGTCTTCCCGAATGGCGGCAATCATTTCTTCAAACATATTGTAGCCTTCAAACTTAAATTCCACAACGGGGTCACGCTGTGCGTAAGCACGAAGGTTAATACCGTTTCTTAACTGATCCATATCGTCAATATGGTCCATCCACTTGCTGTCAACTGCACGGAGCAGAACCACTCGTTCAAGCTCACGCATGGGTTCTTCCGTAAACTCAGCCTCTTTCTTTTCATATAACGCAAGGCCGGCAGCATACAGCTGTTCTTTTAATTCGTCTTTTGTGAGATACTCTAAGTCTTCCCGGCTAAAGGTAACGGTGCCTGCCGGCAGATAAATCGTCTCTAAATATTCCAAAAGCCCGGTCAGGTTCCACTCATCAGCACCCTCGCTGCTGCCGGTATACCGGTCAACAACCTCGTCAATTAAGTCTTTTAACATCTTCAAGATACTGTCTTTTACGCTTTGACCGTTTAAAACAGTCTGACGCTGACCGTAAATAATCTCACGCTGCTGGTTCATAACATCGTCATACTGCAGAACGTGCTTACGAATCTGGAAGTTCTTGCCCTCAACTCGCTTCTGTGCACTTTCAATGGCATTAGACAGAATTTTGTGTTCAATGGGCTGGTCTTCTTCAAGACCCAACGCCCCTACAACGGCTGCCATACGATCAGAGCCAAAGAGACGCATTAAATCATCTTCTAAGGAAATATAGAACCGGGAAGCACCGGGGTCACCCTGACGGCCGGCACGACCGCGAAGCTGGTTATCAATACGGCGGGATTCATGCCGCTCTGTACCGATGATGAAAAGACCCCCTGCCTGGCGGACTTTTTCTGCCTCGGGTGCAATTTCCTCTTTAAATTTCTCAATCAGTTCAGCATACAGCTTTCTGGCTTCCTTAATTTCAACATCATCGGTTTCGGAAAAGCCCATAGCCTCGGAAATCAACTCATCAGAAAGGCCCTGCTTCTTCATTTCGTGCTTTGCCAAAAATTCAGCATTACCGCCCAGCATAATATCGGT
Organism: Clostridia bacterium; assembly: GCA_017407515.1. Classification (GTDB taxonomy): domain Bacteria; phylum Bacillota; class Clostridia; order UBA1381; family UBA9506; genus UMGS755. Next base: position 13,168 of record JAFQWH010000051.1, read on the forward strand.
ACCACGGCCTGCCATGTTGGTGGCAATGGTAACAGCACCGAGTTTACCTGCCTGAGCAATAATCTCTGCTTCCTTTTCGTGGTACTTAGCGTTTAACACCTCGTGACGAATGCCACGACGCTTAAGCATAGAAGAAAGCTGTTCCGATTTTTCAATGGTAACCGTACCCACAAGGACCGGCTGTCCCTTTTCATGGCACGCAACCACCTGCTCTACCACGGCGTTTAACTTACCACGTTCGGTTTTATAAACAGAATCGGACAAGTCCTTTCGAATCATTTCCCGGTTAGTGGGAATTTCAATAACGTCCAGCTTATAAATATCCTGGAACTCTTCTTCCTCGGTAAGAGCCGTACCGGTCATACCGGAAAGCTTGTTGTACAAACGGAAGTAGTTCTGGAAGGTAATGGTTGCCAGGGTTTTGCTTTCCCGTTCAACCTTAACACCCTCTTTTGCCTCGATGGCCTGATGCAGGCCGTCAGAGTAGCGTCTGCCCATCATCAGTCGGCCGGTAAATTCGTCAACAATAATGATTTCGCCGTCTTTGTTAACATAGTCAATATCCCGGTGCATAATGCCGTGAGCACGAATTGCCTGGTTAATATGGTGCTGCAGAGTCATGTTCTCCGGGTCAGAAAAATTCTCAAGATTAAAGGCCTTTTCCGCTTTGGCAATACCCTGCTTTGTCAGGGTTGCGGTATGTGCCTTTTCGTCTACGATATAATCTGCCTGAATCTCGTCATCTAATTCTTTATCGTTCGCCTCAGTCACCTTATGGCAGGTTAAGTTTCTTGCAAAGCGGTCTGCCACATGGTAAAGCTCTGTGGATTTATCCCCCACGCCGGAGATAATTAACGGGGTTCTTGCTTCGTCAATTAAAATAGAGTCAACCTCGTCCACAATGGCATAATGCTGGCCACGCTGCACCATCTGTTCTTTATAAATTACCATATTGTCACGGAGATAGTCAAAGCCGAATTCGTTATTGGTACCGTAGGTGATGTCGGCTTCGTAGTTTGCTTTTCTCTCCCCGGGAGCAATGTCATGAATAATCAGACCAACCGTAAGACCTAAAAACTTAAAGACCTTACCCATCCACTCACTGTCACGCTTAGCCAGGTAATCATTCACCGTAACGATATGAACACCTTTTCCCTCTAAGGCGTTTAAATAAGCCGGCAGGGTTGAAACCAGGGTTTTACCTTCACCGGTTTTCATCTCGGAAATTCTACCTTGATGGAGGACAATACCGCCCATAATCTGCACGTAAAAATGCTTCATGCCAAGAACACGCCACGCCGCTTCACGAACGGTGGCAAAGGCTTCCGGCAACAAATCGTCTAAGGTTTCGCCCTGAGACAGACGGGCTTTAAACTCGGCGGTTTTTGCCTTTAAAGCATCATCAGACAGCTTTGAAAATTCTTCTTCCAAAGCTATAACACGGTCAGCAATGGGGCGAACACGTTTAAGCTCACGGTCGCTGTATTTTCCCAGAATTTTTTCTAAAAACTTTTTCATGTATTGATTCATTCCTTTCCGGACAATCACAAATTCCGTTACAACTAGTATACCACAGAAAAGGCAGGTTATGGTATAAACTTTTTGTAAACAGATAAAATGCACCATAGTACTCTATATTGTATCATAAATTTGCCCTAAGGTAAAGGGATTTCGCAATAAAATCCTTGATTTTCCAAGTAAAATGCGTTATACTAGAAATAATGAAAGGATGATGCAGACATGACAAAAATTAGAACTCGTTTTGCACCCAGCCCTACGGGCTATATGCATATCGGTAACCTGCGTACAGCCCTGTATGCTTACCTGATTACCAAGCACGCAGGCGGCGATTTTATTTTAAGAATTGAGGACACCGACCAGGAACGCTATGTTGACGGCGCCGTTGATTTAATATACAGAACTCTGGCTGAAACCGGCCTGATTCACGACGAAGGTCCCGACATTGGCGGCAACTACGGTCCGTATATCCAGAGCGAACGTTTAGGCTTATACCAGGAATACGCTAAAAAACTGGTTGAGCTGGGCGGTGCTTACTACTGCTTCTGCGACAAGGAAAGGCTGGACGGTCTCCGTGCACAGCAGGAGGCAGCAAAGCTCATGCCGAAATACGATGGTCACTGTGCCCATCTTTCCAAGGAAGAAATTGAGGAAAAGCTCGCAAGCGGCGTGCCTTACGTTATCCGCCAGAGAATTCCCCACCACGGAACTACCAGCTTTATTGACGAAATCTACGGTAAAATCACTGTGGATAACGCAACCCTGGATGATAACATTCTCTTAAAGTCTGATGGCTACCCCACCTATAACTTTGCAAATGTTATTGATGACCACTTAATGAACATTACCCATATTATCCGCGGTAGTGAGTATCTGTCCTCTACCCCGAAATATAATTTATTGTATGAAGCCTTTGGTTGGGAAATTCCTACCTATATTCACGTTTCCCCCGTTATGCGTGATGCTCACAAAAAGCTGAGTAAGCGTGAGGGTGATGCTTCTTATGAGGACTTTATCAATAAGGGTTACTTAAAAGAGGCTGTTTTAAACTACATTGCTCTCTTAGGCTGGAGTCCGGGCGGTGAGCAGGAAATCTTTACCTTAGAGGAAATGATTGAAGCCTTTGATATTCGCGGAATCAGCAAATCTCCTGCTATTTTTGACCCCCAGAAGCTTAATTGGTTAAACGGTGAATACATCAGAAAGCTGTCCCCCGAAGCGTTTTACGAAAAGGCTCTGCCTTACTTAAAGGAAGCTATTAAAAGCGAAAACGTTGACCTTGCAAAGGCTGCTAAACTGCTGCATGACCGTACGGAAAAGCTTTCCGACATTCCCGAGCAGCTTGACTTTATCGATAGCCTGCCTGAGTACGACCCGGCACTTTACTGCCACAAGAAAATGAAGACCAACGAGGAAAATTCTCTTGATTCCTTAAAAGAAATTCTTCCCGTTTTAGAGGGCATCTCTGACTGGAGCTATGACGCTCTCCACGAAGCCCTGTTTGCACTCATTGAAAAATTGGGTGTGAAAAACGGTCTGATTCTCTGGCCCTTGCGTGTGGCTGTTTCCGGTAAAGCCTTTACTCCCGGCGGCGGCGTTGAACTGGCTGAGCTCTTAGGAAAAGAAGAAACCTTGGAAAGAGTTAAAAAAGGTATTGAAATTCTTTCTAAATAAAACAAAATAAAAAGACCACCCTAGGGTGGTCTTTTTTTATTCTTTATCTGTCTCCATCTTCTTCTGCCAAGGCCCGGTGCACAAAAAGCAAATCACAGTGCCCAGAGCCGCTATGGCAAACCAAACCAAGAGGGTTTTATCCCAGCCCAGTTTTTCCGATAACACCGCTATACCGTAGGTCGAAATAGCACTACCGATATACACGCAGGAATTTAAGATGCCGGAAACGGTGGAAACATTACCTGTTTTTGCAAAGTAAGGCGGAATCATACCAATTAAAATCAGGTTTACGCCGTGCATACTGCCGGTCAGAAGTGCTGAGAACAAAACGGACAAAGCCGCAATTTTATATCCCGATAAAAAGAACAGCACTAAGGAAGCTATGCTTCCCACAGCAAAAATTACCCCCGAACAAAGTACGGGATTGCTGATTTTTTTCGTATACAGCATTTCCGATACATTGGTGCTGAGAATCGTAAAAATCGGCAGAATTACGCCGGTCAAAATTGAAATAACATTACTTAAATTACAAGTTTCCGAAATGTATGTAGGAATCCAGGTGGTAACACCATCGCGAAGCATTCCCATTAAAATAATGGAAAACATAATGACCAAAAGCAAAGGCGAAAAGAGCCCTGCTTGCTTCCCTGTTTCAGCCTTCGGCTTAGCAAAAACCGTGTTAACCGAAACCTCAGGACAATTTTTTTGCCATACAACCATCATAATAATTCCGCAAACCGCTGAGAAGATAAACATAGCACGCCAACTGAAAAAAGAAATTAAAACCGGAGCAATTAAATACACTAAAATCGTACCGATAGAAGCACCCCAGTTCACGCGGACAATAGAACGGCTGTAATCCTCAGGAGAGAAAATACTTGCCATCATTCGTACCATAGGCGGCCACATAAATGCCTGTGCAAAGCCGTTAACGCACCAAACGCAAAGCATAGCGTATGCATTGGGGCAAAGGGGAATCAGCAAATTCATAACGGTAGTAACGCCCAAACCTAAAAGCAAAAGCCTTTTCGGTGAAAATTTATCTCCACAGATGCCGCTGACAATCTGACCGGCACCGTAGGTAATAAAACTACCGGTAACAGAAAGAGATAAAAGGGACTTGCTAATACCCGTGTCCGTTACCATCTCTAAAATAACCGCACCGAAATTGATACGGGTGATATAGCTGACCATATAACAGCACGCAAAAATAAAGATTATCTGATTGATTTTTTTCTTATCCTGTAAAAATGCCATTTTTATTTATCTCCTTTAATTGCCTTTGTCAGAACCCGAAGTTGGTTTTCTTTATACAAAGCTTTTAAGTCTTCACCCAAAGCTCCGTCTGTTACATAACAGTACTCCGGCTTCATATCGTCAAGCTTTAACAGAGCCCTGCTTTCAAACTTACTGCTGTCCGCCAAAATATACGCCTCATCAGCAATCTCCAGCAGCTTTTTCTGCGGAGCAAATAAATCCTGCTGATAATCGCAAATACCAAACTGTAAAGACACCGCTGACGGAAAAATAAAGGACTTTTGCACATGAAGACTTTCCATGGTTTGCAACGTTAACGCCCCGTAAAAGGCATTTTCCTCCCGCAGGTATGTGCCGCCGCAGAGAATGACTGTGAAAGATTCCCGCAGGGTTTCAAAAACATCTGATGAATGGGTTACCACCGTCAGATTGTTAAAATGTTCCTTTAAAACTTCTGCAAAAATTGCCGCCGTACTACCAGCATCAATACCGATATAGTCTCCCTCCGAAATAAAACTCATAGCAATTTCAGAAAGCTCCCGCTTTTTCTCGCTATGCTCCCTGTTTCGCCGGGGAAGTTCGTAATAGGGTTTCATACCGCCGGTGGCAACAGCACCGCCATGGACTCGGTTTAATAAACCAGCTTCTTCCATTAACAGCAAATCCCGACGGACCGTTTCAATGGAAACACCGAAAGCCTGCACCAAATGTTTCGTGGTTACAGCACCGTTCTTTTGAAGCATTTCCCGAATCTGTTTCTGCCGTTCTTCTGCAAACATTTGCAACCATCTCCAATCATATGCATATAATACCACACAAATACAACAATGTCAACAGAAAGTTTTCCGCATATTTTATGTCCCCCTGCCATATACTGTACCATCAAAAGAAAGGGGACAAGAACATGGAACAGGTTTATAGAAGACGAAGCTCTGAGAGCAGTGCACGGCTACGATATACCGGCACAAAAACGCCCTCTCCTTATAAAAAAACTTTGGTTAAGCAGTCTGTTTTTTGCCTGCTTGTATTCGCCTTTTGCCTCTTTGTTAAGGTTACGCCCAACCGGGCTTTATTGCCGGCAAAAAACAGTATCAACCTGATTATAAACACCAAAACAGATCTAACGAAAATTCCCGGACAGATTCAAAGCTTTTTCACCTCTTTAACTGCGAAAGATACAGAAAGCAATTTGGGCGATAAAGAGCTGTTAACCCGCCTGGTAAAACCCGTAGAAGCACCGCTAACTTCCCCCTTCGGCCTGCGAACTGACCCCGAAAATAATGAGGAAGCCTTTCATTACGGGGTGGATTTAGGAGCACCCATGGGAGAAAAAATTAAATGTGCCGCAGAGGGCGAAGCCACGGAAGTTGGAGAAAATGCCGAATACGGAAACTATATTGTGGTTCGCCACTCTGAAACGGTTTATACCTTGTATGCCCACTGTCAGGAGGTTCTCCCCAAAACCGGAGATGCCATCACCGCCGGTCAAGTCATTGCTACCGTGGGTGATACCGGCAACGCTACCGGCCCCCACCTCCACTTTGAGATACGGGACGGCGAAACCTGGCTGGACCCGGCTAAGTTTTTAGAGCTTAGCTAAAAGGAGAATCGGCATGATAAAAATTACCCGATTTTTTTACATACACTGGCTTGTCCTGCCTCTGTTTCTCCTGTCCTACGTATCAGGCGGATTCCACACCATGCTGACCGCCTACGCCGTTGTGTTTGTGCATGAGCTGTTTCACTTATTTGCTACTCTTTTAGTCAGAGAACGGGTGGGCTCTGTAATCATTATGCCTTTTGGCATGACCCTCCGCTTATCGGCACGCATTGTCCGTCAGCCGGGAAAAGAGATTTTTATCGCCTTAGCAGGCCCTTTTTCAAATCTTTTAATGCTTTTTATAACTTACGCGTTAAGAGCAAGAATTCCCGTTTTACCTATGAGCCTTTATGTCTTTTGGTTTTTAAACCTTGCCGTTCTCTTGTTAAATCTCCTGCCCTGCCTGCCCTTAGACGGCGGCAGGGTGTTAAAAGCCATTTTGACTTGTCGCTTAGGGTACTTATCTGCCGCTTCCATTATGCGGCGGACAACCCATGTTATGACGGCAGTCCTTTTGTGCCTGGGCATCAGCCTTTTGGTAATCAGCCGGCTAAACATCAGCCTGTTAATGGCGGCAGGCTTTTTAACTCTCCACATGGCTGAGGAAAAACGCCGGAACGAATATATCTTAATGCAAGAGCTGTTATACACCAAAAATAAGCTGAGAAAAAAGGGGCTGATGCGTTCCCGCTTACTCTCAGCCATGGATTCCGTTCAGGCAAAAGATGTGTTTAAAATGCTGAGCTACGAAAGCTACTACATCATTCATATTGTAGACGAAAATCAAAACCACCTACGCTCCGTAACCGAAGCACAGGTGGTGGATGCTATTTTAAAGAAAGGCTGGCATATTTTCCTCCGGGATATTTAGTCTGTTTACTTGTAAACGTGCAAGTCGATAAAAGCAGATACAAAGAGACCGTAGCTAAAATTGCAACCGTCAAAGCACCGGCTCCGGAAGGAATGTTTCCGAAAACTGCCGCAAACAACAGACGCACGCCATAGCCTGAGCCTAAAATAAAGGCCCCTGGCAGCAAGATATGCCGAAAAACAGAAATCCTAAAATCCGTAACCCGAATCAGGCGGTTAATGCTTAAAAAGGCATTTAAAAGCTCTGTAACAAAGATAATGGCAACATAGCCGTTTACACCGAAGCGAGGCAGAATTGTATAAATTAAAGCAACGCTTACTGCAGAATCAATAATGTTATATCGCATGGAATACACCTGCTGATTAAGGCCCTTTAACATAGCGTCTGTCACGCTGTCTGTATACATAACCGTAACAAGCGGTGCTAGAAAGCGGATAAACAAGGCGGCGTCACCGCTTTGATAAATGGTCATACCCAACTCCTCTGCAAAAACAAAGAAAACACCGGCGGCACCAATTCCGAAAATAAGCGTCAGGCAAAAGGCACGGCTTGCCACCCGGTTAATATCCCTTGTTCTCCCCTGCTTTTGAAATTCCGTCATTTCCGGCACCAAGAGTCCTGCAAAGGCGGATAAAACCGCGGAGGGAAACAAAAGAATTGGCATAACCATGCCGTGTACAACGCCGTACTGTGCTAAGGAAGCAGAGGCAGAAGCCCCGAATTTTTTCAGGCCTCTGGGAATCAGCAAATGCTCTAGGGTTACAGGGCCGGAACGAAGATAGGCACTAACGGCAACCGGCACAGAGATCCTAAGCATACGAAAAAGATAGTGCTTTTCCTTTTCTCTTTGGTTTTTATACCGCTTCTCGTCATACCGGAACAAAAGGTACATCACTGTAAAGGAAGCAATTTCTGCAACACTGCCGCCGCCCACCACCGCCATGCAGGCGTATTCAATGCCGCGGCTGATGTAAAGCTTCAGGGCAAACACCGTTACGCAGATTTTAACCCCCAGCTCAAAAATCTGTGACATGGCACTTTTAGTAATCCGCCGAACAGCCGTAAAGTAACCGCCCATAGCAGAGGAAAGAGCGATGCAGGGCATACTGACGGCTAAGAGCCGCAAGGACCTGACTGTTCGTTCGTCTCCCAGCCAAAGAGTGCCCAATGGCTCGGCAAAAAAGAACAAAAGGCAGGCAGACAGCATACCGAAAAATAGGGTGTAGCCCAGGCAAACTCGCATACTCTTTTTTATACCCCGGTCACAGCCAAGAGACAATTCCTCCGTCACCAATCGGGTTGCCGCAAGAGACACTCCCGAGGACGCCACCGTAGTTGCCAGCATATAGACCGACATAATCAGTCCAAAAAGCCCTATGCCTTCTGCTCCGATTTTGTTGGTGATATACACATTAAAGGAAACACCCACACCGCGGAGAAACACAGTGGTACACCCCAAAATTACGCCGTTTAAAAAGAATCGCTTTGTCCGTTTCATCTGCCTAACCTCCCTACTCTTTTTAATATATGTTCCGGTGCTTCCTGAAATGACCAACCCTTTCGGAAATCTCCTGAACATTGACAAAGACAGGGTTCTATGATACAATTTTCATAGAAATTGAGACAGAAGTCGTCAACATAGGACGGCATTTTCAGTCTTTGGGGAGGCTTATATATGCATACAGTTTCATTATCTGATACACCCAGTGCTCTCAGACTAACCATCGGCTTTTTTGGCAGAACCAACAGCGGAAAATCCTCGTTGATTAATGCCATTAGCGGCCAGGAGGTCTCCCTGGTTTCTCCCGTATCCGGAACTACCACAGACCCGGTTTCAAAACCGATTGAGATTTATCCCCTGGGTCCTTGTATCCTGCTGGATACCGCCGGTGTTGGGGATAAAACCGAGCTGGGAGGCTTACGTATGAGCCGGACGCTTGCCGTTATGGATAAAACCGACGTTGCGGTTCTTGTGCTGACAAAAGCCGAGGATTATGCAGAGGAAAAAAATCTCCTCGAAGAGCTCAACAAACGCAAAATTCCCGTTGTAACGGTGTTAAATCAAGTTGATTTATTAGAAGATACCGAATCCGCACTGGAAGCTGTACAAGCTATTTTAGGGGTTCGCCCGCTGGCTGTGAGTGCCACAGAAAAAACAGGGCTGGCTACCTTCCGTGAGCAGCTTGTCAAATCGGCTCCGGCAAGTCTTGAAAACGAAACCGTCGTAGGACATCTGGTAAAGGAAAACATGCGTGTTCTCCTTGTTATGCCGCAAGATATTCAGGCACCAAAAGGGCGTCTGATTATGCCACAGGTCCAGGTGATTCGTGACCTCTTAGACCATGGTGCCATTCCCACCTGTGTAACAGCGGACAAGCTTTCCGAAGCTCTGCAAGACGGCACACCGGATTTGATTATTACCGATTCTCAGGTTTTCCCCCAGGTTTACGAGCAAAAACCTGCTAAATCTTTGCTTACCTCTTTTTCCGTGTTGCTGGCTCGGTACAAAGGGGATATTGACGCTTACCTCGCCGGGGTGAAAACCGTTTGGAACTTAAAGCCCAGCGACCGGGTTTTAATTGCTGAGGCTTGTAGCCATCAGCCCCAGGATGGGGACATTGGCAGAGTCAAAATTCCGAATTTAATTCATAAAAAAATCCACCCGGATATCAAGGTAGAGGTTGTTGGCGGTCAGGATTTCCCTACCGATTTAACGCCCTATGCTTTGGTGATTCATTGCGGTGGCTGTATGTTTAACCGCCGACAGGTGCTAAGCCGGGTGATGCGTGCCGTGGAACAAAAGGTTCCCATCACAAATTACGGTATTTTTCTTGCCGAGATGGCAGGTATTTTAGATAAAGTAACAATTTAAGCGGAGACTTTATTATGATAACAGAGATGTTAAAACTGCACAGGGAAAAAGAAAAAGCTTCCTTCCATATGCCGGGCCATAAAAATGGTGCCGGTTTTTTGGGGACGCCTTTTTCGGACAACCCCTTTCAGTTTGACACAACGGAGCTTCCCGGTACTGACGCTTTAATTGAGCCAAGTGGTGCCATTTTAGAGGCTGAAAAGAAAGCCGCCCTACTGTACGGTGCCAAGCACAGCTTTTTCCTGGTCAACGGTTCCACCGGCGGGATTTTATCCATGGTTTACAGTGCTTTTAAGCCCGGTGATACGGTTATCGTTGACCGAAACTGTCATCAGTCCGTTTTAAACGGCATGACCTTAGCCGGCGTAAAACCGATTTATGTTACACCGGAGGAATCTGATATTTCCGGCGTTCCGGGAACGATTTCCGCCAACAGTATACAAAAGGTTTTAGAAACGAATGCGGCCGTTAATGGGGCTATTATTACCAGCCCGAACTACTACGGAGCCGTGGCAGACATACAGAAAATTGCAGACCTGCTTCACCAAAAGGGAGCTGTGCTTTTGGTTGACGAGGCACACGGGGCACATTTTCCCTTCAGTTCTCTGCTCCCACCATCAGCTGTCAGCCTGGGTGCTGATATGAGCGTTGTTAGTCTGCATAAAACCTTGCCGGCACCAAACCAGACGGCACTCCTGCATATTGGAAAAAACATGTCTGTTGACGCAGCAAGAGCTGCGGTACGAATGTTTCAAACCAGCAGCCCCTCCTATGTCCTCTTGGCAGCAATGGAGTATGCCCTCCACTATGCTCAAGAAAAAGGAGAAACAGAAACAAAACGACTTCTTGACCTTTTATCTCCCCTACAACGCCCTACTCTTGATGATCCCTTAAAGCTGATGCCCTCCTGGGCTCATAAAGGCATTAGCGGCTATATGGCAGAGAAAATTCTGAGGGAACAGTTCGGTATTTACGTTGAGATGTGCGACAGTTTGCAGGTTCTATGTATGACTTCCTGGTGTAATTCTGCTCAGGAGATACGTCTATTAAAAGAGGCTTTTGCTTATTTAGATAGCCTGCCTGACCAAGGAAAACCTATTGAAGTTCCCTCTCAAAATCTGCCGGCAATCGTTGTGCCTGCCTTAGCACCCTTTGAGGTGAAACAACGCCCCTGCAAAACCCTATCTATTGAGGATGCAGAAGGTACAATTTGTGCTCAGGCGGTATCCGCTTTCCCACCCTGTATTCCTATCCTTTTACCTGGTGAAATTATAACCGGAGAGAAAATTCTCCAACTTCAAAGATTACAGCAATCGGGGGCAACAATAACAGGAATGAATCTTGACCGTGTAATGGTTATCGCATAAAAAAGCCTATCAAAAAAAACCAAGTCCGCGTTGGCAGACTTGGTTTTTATTTATACGAAAAAAACGCATTTGGCTTTCGCCAAATGCGCTTTTTCTGATAAAAATTATAAAGCTCGAAAAAGCTTAGATGTCAGCAACGGGAGAACCGTTGTCAACCAGTGCAAGCAAACCGGAGTGCAGGGTAACAGCACCAGTTTCCTTGTTGTAAGTCCAATCAACAGCAGCTAAGTTTTCGCTTACTCTGATTTCACGAACTTCTAATTCAGGTTTAATATATTCTTTCACGCTCGTATCCTCCTTAATTCAAATCGAATACTGCGCCCAGCTCTAAAGCAGAACCTAAAGCATATACGCAAGCATCGTATTTAATATCATCAACGAAGAATACGCTGTTTGTATCCTGAAGTTCAATTGCAAACTGACCAGCAGCATTAGCACCTAATGCATGATACTTTCTGATAACAGCACTAGAAGTAGAGTACTCGTCAATGTTGTCTGCAGTTACAACGCTGAAGTCAAAGTCGCCGATCTCAGGAGCAACAGCAACTAAGATACCAAATTCGGTAGCATTTGTTGCGGTAGCAACTACGCTAGCAGTTTTGGTTGATTCAGTCGGAGCAGTAACAGCACCAGCAGCAACTTGCGGAGCAGGAGCAGCAGATACATCCTTTGTAGCAAAGGTGAATGCATATGTTGCATTTGCATTAACAGTTCTGGTTACTTTACTACCAACAACAACTTCGTTGATAGCTAAATCAGCAGCGTCGCCACCGCCGATTGTTTCGGTAATACCAGTCAGCTCTTCATTAGCTGCAGCCATGATGTAGAAAGTAACTTTATCGCTGGTGGAAGTTGTACCGTCATTATCGCTTGTTTCTTCAGTAACAGCGTAAACCTTAGATGTACCGGTTACAGACCAGGTTACTGTGTAGTTCGGCAGAGCAATAGTCTTAGCTTCGCCAAAAGTGCTAGCTGCTAAAGAGGAAGTACCAACTTTAACGGTAGCACCAACAGCATCGTCTGCTGCATCGGTAAATGCAGAGTTTGCATTACCGGAAGCATCAGCAGGCTTCTGATCAATCCATACGATGTTTTCTGCTTTTTCAACTAAAAAAGCAACCTGTTCGTAAGGAGTAGCACCGGTGACAGATGTGGTTACGGTTACTTCATCGTTTGCACTGTCGTAACGAGTTACGACATTGTAGTCAGCAGCGAAAGCAACTACGCCCATGCAAAGGAGCATAGAAACTGCTACGAGGGCTGACAGGATTCTCAATAACCCTTTTTTCATCAATCACACCTACTTTTCATAATACTTATAATTTTTATCATGATCCTATCTAAATTTTACTACAAATAAAATCTATTGTCAACAACAAAAAATGAAAAAGAAAAAATTTTTTTCTGATTTGGCACTTTAAACAAATGTACAGAAAATGATTTGTTGAAATAGTCAATCCTTTATGTAAATTGTATAAATAAGACACAAGATATGCTATGAAAAAACTGTCGGTTTCTGTCTGAAAATTTGTACCGGCTTTTCTTCTGTTTTTTAACAAAAGGTCTTGCTTTTTCTACTCTGTTTTGTTATAATTTGAAAGTAGTTTTATATGAGGGTATAGCTCAGTTGGTTAGAGTGCTTGCTTGACATGCAAGAGGTCGATGGTTCAAGTCCATTTATCCTCACCAAAAAGAAACAACAATCTTCGATAGAAGATTGTTGTTTCTTTTTGTACTATTTTTTCTTCACGCTTCACGCTTTTCTAAAATTGCTTTTTTATTTTTTGTAGTCTAAAGCCAGCCAATCGCCACTCTGGCTTTTGTTTAAAAGCTTCATGCCTTTTGCATCATACGCCGCCAACACCTCGTCACCGCGATCGGTAATAATACCGGAGGTAATATAAACGCCGTCCTCTTTTAAGAACGTAGGAATTTTCGGCGTCAGAGCAATAATTACATCGGCAACAATGTTTGCCAGTACTAAATCATACTGCCTGTCGGCAAGCTTTTCCACCAGTGCCTCATCTTCCAAAACATTGCCCGCAAAGATTCTGTACCGGTCTTCGCTGATACCGTTACGTTCTGCATTTTCTCTTGCGATTTTTGCAGCATTAGGGTCAATATCCACCGCTGTTGCAGATGCAGCACCTAAAAGCAGTGCCACCAGGGATAAAATACCGCTACCACAGCCTAAGTCTAGAACATTCATGCCGGTCTTTATGTATTTTTCCAGTCGCTCCAGGCAAAGTCTTGTTGTATGGTGAGAACCTGTCCCGAAGCTCATGCCGGGGTTAATAACAAAAACAGTTCTGTCAGTTTCAGATTCAAGTGTTTCCCACTCCGGCAAAATCAAAATCTTTTCTCCTACCGTCAGGGGTTTAAAATACTGCTTCCAGTTGTTGGCCCAGTCCTCCTCATCCACATTGGAAAAGGCAAGGCACAACCGCCCGAAAACACCTTCTGTATCCATAACCGCAAGTTCTTGTAAGCTCCGTTCTACCTCGCTGATGGTTTCTCTGCCAGCACTGTCTGCCGTTACATAGAACTTAACGTTCGTTTCGCAGGCTTTTGCCGCCAGCAGTTCTTCATCAACATAATCCCATGCTGAACGGTTTTCCTCTAAGAAACTCTTAAAGTCAGCTTCGTCTTCAATTTCAATGCCGTTAATACCCAACTGATAAAGTCTGCCGCTGACCGGTTCAATGCCCTCAGCGGTGGTATAAATCACAGCTTGAATCCAACTTGTTCCCATGTTGTGCCTCCGTTTATGAAAGGTTCAGCATGTGGCTGACCACTTCATACATTTCTGATTTTTCGCAGGTTGTGTTAAATATAATCGGCTTTGTGTTAAGGCCTGCTAAAGGTGCGGGAATGGCTAAATCTCCTTTTTCTGCCAAGGTTTCAAGCAGCGCAAAGTCGTCAAGCCTCGCAAGAGCTTCTTCCCCTGCCACAGCCGCCAGTACTCTATCGCTGAATTTAAAGGGGCTCGCGGTTGAAACGATAACTGTTTTAGTCTCGTCCCCGGTTTCCTTTTTGTACTGGTCATAAACACATTTTGCCACTGCCGTATGGGTATCCATTACATAACCATAGGCCTGATGTACCTCAGAAATGGTCTTCTGCGTCTGTGCATCATCACAAAAACCGCCGTAGAACACTTCACCGATTTTTGCCTTAACTGCCTCGGTAACCTCATAACGGCCGCTTTCAGAAAGCTGCTGCATCCAGGACGCAACCTGGCCGTCATCTTTGCCGGTAACCTGGTAGAGAAGTCTTTCTAAGTTACTGGAAATTAAAATATCCATAGACGGAGAGCCGGTGGTTTTAAAGGGACGATTTTTATCATAAACACCGGTTCTGATAAAGTCAGTCAAAACGTTATTTTCATTGGAAGCACAAATCAGTCTGCCAACGGGCAAGCCCATTTCCTTAGCATAATAGGCTGCTAAAATATTACCAAAGTTACCGGTGGGAACTACGAAGTTTACCGGATCGCCCAGTTTAATTTCATCATTTTTCAAAAGATTGCAGTAAGCAGAGAAATAATAAACAATCTGCGGTACTAACCTGCCCCAGTTAATGGAGTTGGCACTGGAGAGCATAAAATTGTTTCTCTCTAAAATCTGTGCATATTCTTTATCACCGAAAATCTTTTTCACGCCGCTTTGTGCATCGTCAAAATTACCCATAACCGCTGCTACATCAACGTTGTTTCCCTCCTGGGTAACCATTTGGCGTTTCTGCATATTAGACACGCCTTTTTCGGGATAGAAAACAATAATACGGGTGCCGTCAACGTCTTTAAAGCCCTCAAGAGCTGCCTTACCCGTATCGCCGGAGGTGGCAACCAAGATAACAACCTCTTTGGTTTCGCCGGTTTTAACTACGGACTTCTTTAAAAGATGGGGCAAGATCTGCAATGCCATGTCTTTAAAAGCACAGGTGGGGCCATGCCACAGTTCTAAGAAATAAACCCCGCTTGTCAGCTTGTATAAGGGTGCAATTTCGTCTGTTTCAAATTTTTCCTTGTTGTAGGCACTGTGAGCACAATCTGACAATTCAGCTCCAGTGAAATCTGTTAAAAACTTTTCCAGAATTTTCACCGTACGGTCTGTATATGACAGTTGCGACAGTTCTGACAGTTCCTCGCCGAAAATTCGGGGAAGTGACTTGGGAACAAACAGCCCACCGTCCGGTGCCAGGCCTGTTTTAATGGCCATTGCTGAAGAAACGGACAGACTGTTGTCCCTGGTGCTTGTATATTCCATTGTTGTTTTTCCTCCTTACTTGAGCCGTGCCTCCAAGGCTTCTTTTTCTGCCTCATAGCCCGGCTTGCCCAACAGGGCAAACATATTCTTCTTATACGCCTCAACACCGGGTTGGTCAAAGGGGTTAACCCCTAAAAGATAACCGCTGATGCCGCAGGCTTTTTCAAAGAAATAAACCAATTTTCCAAAATAATACTCATTCAGTTTGGGAATGTTGATAATCAGATTGGGTACGCCGCCGTCATAATGGGCCATAACGGTACCCAAAAAGGCCTTTTCATTCACATAGCTAACGGATTTGTCCGCTAAAAAGTTCAAGCCGTCAACATTATCTGCATCTTTTTTGATAACAGTATCTCCCTGCGGGGTTTCCACATGAAGAACAGTTTCAAACAAGACTCTCCGGCCGTCCTGAATATACTGACCCATAGAGTGCAAATCCGTGGAAAAATCTACTGCCGCCGGGAAAATCCCCTTATGGTCCTTGCCCTCACTCTCGCCAAAGAGCTGCTTCCACCATTCGGCAAAATAGTGAAGCTTCGGCTCATAATTTGCCATAACCTCAATGGTTTTGCCTTTTCTGTATAACAGATTCCGCAAAACGGCGTATTGATAGCAACAGTTATTAGCCACATTACAATCGCTGTATTCTGTGTACGCATCCTTTGCACCATGCATAATCTCATCAACATCAGCACCGCAAACCGCAATAGGTAAAAGCCCCACAGCAGAAAGCACCGAGTAACGACCACCGATGTCATCAGCAATCACAAAGGTTTCATAGCCCTCACGGTCTGACAGTTCTTTTAAAGCTCCTTTAGCTTTATCGGTGGTAACAAAGATTCTGTCCTTGGCTCCCATTTTACCGTATTTTGCCTCAACCAGTTCCTTAAAAACGCGAAAAGCAATGGCAGGCTCTGTCGTCGTGCCGGATTTTGAGATGACGTTTAAACAAATCTCTTTGTCTTTTACCAGTTCCACCAAATCTCTAAGATAGGTGGAGTTACAGGAATTGCCTGCAAAGAAAATTTGCGGTCCCTGTCTGTCGGCACCATTTTGCACATTGTAAAAGCTGTTTGTAAAAATGTCAATCGCCGCTTTAGCACCCAGGTATGAACCACCGATGCCAATAACAATCAAAACGTCTGCAATTTTTCTGATTTTTTCAGCCGCACCCTTAATACGGGCAAATTCCTCTTTGTCATAGTCTTCCGGCAAGGTTGCCCAGCCTAAAAACTCACTGCCGGCACCCTTTTTTTCGGTTAACGTTTCGTGTGCCTTTTGCAGTTCTTCTTGCATATTTAAAATTTCTTCTTGAGTAAGTTCAGATAACGCTTTACTGTAATCCAGGGTTATGTTTTTCAATTCTGAATCCTCCTAAAACTTAATCAACAATAACCTTACCCACTAAATCATTTACATCTTCTATATTATATTGTTTCATGTAGGCTTGTATGCCATCGCGAATTTTAGGACAAGCATATGGGTCTGTAAAGTTTGCTGTCCCGACCATAATTGCATGACTGCCGGCAAGCATAAACTCAACCGCATCGTCCCCGGTAGTAATACCACCCATACCGATAATCGGCAGTTTAGTAGCCTTATGCACCTGGTAAACCATACGAACAGCAACCGGCTTAACACAAGGACCGGACATACCACCAATCACATTGGCAAGGATCGGCCGACGGGTCTTCACGTCAATCGCCATGCCGGTTAGGGTGTTAATTAAAGACAATGCGTCCGCACCGCCGGCTTCAGCCGCCTTGGCGGTTTCCGTAATATCCGAAACATTGGGAGAAAGCTTAACGATTAAGGGGCGTTTAGCATATTTTCTCACAGTCTTGGTAATTTCATACACAGTATCAGGATTTGTTCCAAAAGCTGCCCCGCCAGCTTTCACGTTGGGACAGGAAATATTCATTTCCAAAAGGTCAACATCAGCATCAGACAGCTTTTCAGCCATTTCACAGTAGTCTTCAAAGGTACTGCCTGCCATGTTGGCAATAATTTTACAACGGTACTGTCTCAAAAAGGGAATTTCTTCTTTAATGAAAGCGTCAACCCCCGGATTCTGCAACCCTACGCTGTTTAAAATACCGCCATAGGTTTCTGTAATTCTCGTCGGCGGGTTTCCGGCACGGGGAGCTTTCGTTAACCCCTTAACGGAAATGGCTCCGATTTCGCTTAAATCATAAAACTCTGCATATTCTCTGCCAAAGCCAAAGGTTCCGGAGGCGGCAATGACGGGGTTTTCCAACTCAATGCCGGCAATGTTTACTTTTAGGTTCATAACACAACCTCCTCAGCCCAAAATACCGGGCCGTTCTTACAAACACGCTGGTATTTTCCGGCACCCTCTTCATGGGTTTCGCAGCTGCAAGTCAGGCAAGCACCAATGCCGCAACCCATTCTCTCCTCCAGAGAAATCTGGCAGGGAACGCCCACCTCTTTTGCAAAAGCCTGAATGGCACGAAGCATGCCTTTAGGTCCACAAGCATAGATAATATCAAACTGTTTTTCAGCAAAATCTTTTTTCAGGCAGTCTAAAGCAAAACCGTTGTTTCCGTAGCTACCGTCATCGGTTGAAACAGAAAGGAACGTTGCCGCTTTTTTAAACTCTTCTTCCAAGGTAACCAGGCTTTTATTGCGAAAGCCTAGATAAGCAGAAGCAGTCGGCAACTGCTTTGTTAAGTACAGCATGGGGTAAACGCCGATGCCACCGCCGATTACAGCAGGATTTTTATAGGTCTGGGGTGCCACGGTAAAACCGTTTCCCACAGGGCCTAAAATATCCAACGTCTCGGTCTGGCTTTGCAGGGCTTTCGTGCCCCGCCCTTTCACTTCATAGATAAAGCAGAGGATGTCACCCTGCACATCGCAAATGCTGATGGGACGACGGAGAGGCATAGAAATCGGGTCACCGCATTGAATATGCAAGAACTGCCCCGGTTTTGCCTGCTCTGCCAGTTCTTTATTTTGTATTCGGGTTTCAATAATATTCGGTGCAATCTCTTTCTGAGAAAGAACTTTGCAAGAATGAATCTGATAACTCATCTCTATACTCCTTAGTAGAACTAGTTGTTTAAATATATACAATCATATTTATTTTACCATATTCCCCTCTTGATTGCAAGGGTTTTCTGGCAGGGCTTAAAAGGCACAAAAAAATAGAGCGGTAAAATTACCGCTCTATAAAAAATCATTTAGTTTAAGATTGCCTGTTCGGTTTCCTTGTCAAACAGCTGAATCTTGTTGCCGTCGAAAATCAAAGTGATATCGTCGTTAACCTTAGCTGTTGTTCTGGGATTAACACGAGCAATGAAGGAATTGCCTTCAACAGTTACATACAGATAAGTTTCAGCACCCATCATTTCAGTAACATCAACGTGTGCAGCAACTGCACAGTCGGGGCTGATGCCTGCCATAACAGCTTCATCATGAATATTTTCAGGACGAATACCCATAATAACTTTCTTGCCAACGTAGCTTTCGTCTAAAGTTTTAGCCTTAGCTTCAGGTAACTTAATGCTTGCATTGCCGAATACCAGCTGAATGCCATCATTGTTTGCAGTTTTCTGAATTTCTACTTCAACAAAGTTCATCGGCGGGCTACCAATAAAGCCGGCAACGAACATGTTGCAGGGTTTTTCATACAGAACCTGGGGAGAATCAATCTGCTGAATGAAACCGTCTTTCATAACAACGATTCTGGTACCCATGGTCATAGCTTCTGTCTGGTCATGTGTTACATAAATAAAGGTAGTCTGCAGTCTGTTATGCAGTTTGCTGATCTCAGTTCTCATCTGACCTCTCAGCTTAGCATCCAGGTTAGACAGAGGTTCGTCCATCAGGAACACTTTCGGTTCACGCACGATAGCACGACCCAAAGCAACACGCTGTCTCTGACCACCGGAGAGAGCCTTCGGCTTTCTGTCCAGCAGGTGTTCAATATCAAGGATTCTAGCTGCTTCATGAACACGTCTGTCAATTTCGTCCTTCGGCATTTTACGAAGTTTTAAACCGAAAGCCATGTTGTCATAAACTGTCATGTGCGGATATAATGCATAGTTCTGGAAAACCATTGCAATATCTCTGTCCTTAGGAGCTACCTCATTAACTAACTTATCGCCAATGTAGAGCTCACCTTCGCTGATTTCTTCCAGACCTGCGATCATTCTAAGAGTTGTAGATTTACCGCAACCGGAAGGACCAACTAAAACGACAAATTCTTTATCCTCAATATCTAAATTGAAGTCACTAACAGCAGTAACTCCGCCGGCATACTTTTTATAGATGCCCTTTAGATTAAGACTTGCCATTGTTTTTTACCTCCTCATGATTACATCATCATATCATATTACGTTACTATGATACCATAATTTTTGTTGAAATGTTAGACCATTTTTAAACAAAAATTTAATTTTTTATTTAGTAACTTTACACAAAATTCAAAAATAGTTTTATTCAGCACGTTCCAGGACGACTCTCAGCATACCATAAATCATCTTGGCAGATTCTCCGCGTTTTGCATAATCCCGCGGATTAAAATTACCCTGTTCATCGCCGGAGATAATCCCCAGGGCATGCGCAGATAATACCTGTGACCGGGCGTAGTCAGAGACAAAGGAGAAGTCTGCAAAAACTGAATCGTTTGCCGAAGGCAGTGTAAGACCTTTCTTCTGCAACACATCACAGATAATCTTTGCCATATCCTGACGACGAATCAACTGACCGACACCGAACTCCGTTTCACTGACACCGCTGACAATGCCATACTGCTGGGCTGATGCTACATACGCATAATACCAGGCTTCTGCCGGTACATCAGCAAAGCTTGTGGTTGCAGTTTCGTCCACCATGTCAAACAGTTCTACAACCAATTTCACAAATTCTTCTCGGGTAATCCAGTCTTCCGGCATGAAGAGTTGTTCAGCTTTTCCGCCTATAATGCCCCGGGCATAAAGTGCTTCAACATAAGGCTGTGCCCAACCGTTACAATCAGCAAAATAAGGTGTTGTTTCCTTAACAATGTACTGCCCCTTAGAAAGCTCTGCAACTATTTCGTCCTCAAGGAACAATGCCATTTTTACAACCTCTGTCTTAACGCCTTTTAACTGATATACTACCGGCTGAGCAAATGTACCGGGAATGGAAATAACACCATCTTGTAATACCTCAAAAGCAAAAACAGCATCAGAATGTTCTGCAGGCTTTGCGATTTCTTTAAAGGCACCTATCTGTTTCTCCGGTAATGTTTCTACCTCTTTCTCAGAGCCGCCTCCACCATCCACGGAAGGCGTTTCTCCGGAAGACGACAAAAGTCCGACCCGGCGAAGCAATGATGCAACACTGCTCCGTTCGTTGCCGGAGAGCTGAGTATTAAGCTTAACAACAGTTGTATCCAGGTATTCCCGAATGTCCAGAAAATCGTCTTCTCCTTGCCAGATGGCATCTAGCGAGGAAGCTAACGCTACCGGATATTTTTGAATAAGAAAGTTTCCATCTGTATCCAGTCCAAAGATACCGGAGCCTCCCTGATGCGTTACAAAAGCAGACAAGAAGTTTGCTATCATACCTTCGGAAATCTGATGCGAGCCAAGTGCCGCCTGCAATCCGGGCTCGTCCTGTTCCAGCAAGTTAACCAACGCAGCAACGCCCTGCTGTTCTGTCGCACTTAAGTTGATAGACTCGCAATTCTGATAAATGGACTGGCAAGCCCGACGAAAATCCTCATCAAAAGCATAGAGGCTGTCTATTCCCCTCTGCAGCGTCTGAGCATCTGTATATTGTAACGCTTTCACAATGACAGATCCTAAAATGCCGGCATCAGCTCCGCTTTGCTGTTTTGCTAAAGCATCTTCAAGCATCATAAGGCCGGAATTACTGCTGACAAAAGGCAGGGCCGGAATTAAAACGTCGCGGCTGATTTTCGTTAAAACAGGAACCAGTTTCGGTGACGTTGTCGGTGCTGCACTTACAGAACCAACCGATAAAAGCAGTATAAGAAGTGCGGCAAACATCGCTGTCAGTCTTTTAGTTAGTTTCATGTTTCACCCTCCTAAAACAGTAGTAAAAGAAAAGAAGGCAAGGAGAAGCACCAATGCCGTTGATGCAAACTCTCCTTGCCTTGCTTCCGTCTATTTTACAGCAAACCTGCGTAGTGCATAAAGTTATAAAGAATCTTTGCGGCCTCAGCACGAGTAATTGAATTTGCAGGACGGAATGTACCATCGGGGTATCCGTCTACAATAGACATATTCGTTGCTTTCTCCAAGTATTCTCTAGCCCAATCGCCAATGTGTTCATGGTCTGTGTAGGTCAGTTCTGCTCTCACTAAGTCGCTAGAGAACATTCTCATGATAACTGCTATCATTTCTTCTCTGGTGATAATCCGTTTGGGCTTGTATTCTCCATCATCATAACCTTCGAAGACGCCCATCTTAACCATCATGTTGACAGAATCAACTGCCCACAGAGAGATATAAGAGCTGTCAGCGAAGCGATAATCCTTCACAAATTTTGCCTGGTTTTCAAGACCTAATGCACGGGTCAGAGCCACAGCAATTTCTTCACGGGTAATCCCTATGTCAGGCTTAAAGCTTCCGTCTGCATAGCCGTTGAAGATGCCACGTTTAGAAAGCTCAGCAATGTAATCCTGTGCCCAGTGGTCTTCTGTATCGGTGTAAATATAAGCTGCCTCTGCCGCTGCAGGAGCCTGAGGTTCCTCAGAAGTTACCGGCGTAAATTTATCTTGTACACCCGGCTGAGGTTTCAAACCGCCGCCGCCAACAGTAGAAGAACCGTGTCCGCCACCTTCTTCTTCTGCCTCAAAGGGAACATACAGTGCAATTTCAGGTGCACCTAAAACAGTCTTCATATCCATCTTAACGCTGCTGGGGAAACCGTTTAACGCATCAATCATTTCGTCTAAAACTACACCACCGGTAGTAACGCTGTTGCCGTTAATGGAAGTAAAATGCTCAGAAACGCTGGTGTAAAGACCGGTTTTAAACGCATCAGACGCCGCTTGAACTGCAAAATCTGCTGAGCCTTCTGAAGCGTCTGTTAAAACTAGGCTGCCCTGGAACGCCTTGGACAAACGCAAAATTGTGTTAGGACCAATACCGTGTGTTGCCAGCTTATCTGTTCCGTCCTCCGCCGGATCTCCTTCATTGCCTACAAAAGCATTATAAACATTTAATAATGCAGTCTGGAAAGATGCATTATTATTAACCAAAACTCCGGCTTCTGCCTCTGTTAGCCAGGTGCTGGTTGACGCCTGGTCAACTGTTTCCTGAGCTGCTCTGAAGTCAGCAATTGCTGCCGCACGTTTTTCCTGAGGCAGGGCTTTAATAACGTCTAAAGAGAACAAAATTGCTTCTTTGTTGGCAACTAAAGTTGTACCTAAGTTTGCAATAATGTTGTTTAACGTTGTTTCACCAATTGTACCGCCGGGAACGGTATCTGAGGGGCCGGTCAAGGTTTCAAAAATATCAATTAAAATATCAATATTATTATCGTTTTCCAGGTATAACGCTAAAATGTTAAATACCTCAACACGACGCTGCTGTCCCTGATTCGGCGTTCCGCCTTCAGGCATATGACGATCCAGCATATCAATTAAAGATGAAATTGTACCGCTGTTAAATGTTGTAGCGGTCGGTGCTGCAAAACAAGTTGTACCTAAACACATAACCAGCATAACTGTTGCAAGCAACACGCTTATAAGTTTTTTCATACTGACACTCCCTTTGCTTTTGTTTATTGAATTAAATAGATATATTTATCATAATATCCCCAGATTTTTTGTTTATTTTCTGAAGATAAACTTTTACTCAGTATTTGGTGGGCCCGCCTGATTTCTTCTTTTGTAATGCCGCCACTAACCATGCCTACAATTTCCTGATATTCGCCTGTTGACAGGTTGGTGCTCAAAATATTCAGAACAGCCACCTTATCATTAAAAGAAACCTTTTTCTCTAACGCTTTAAATTCTTCCGGCGTCATATTTTTTATTTTCTCATAAGGAATTTTTTTAAAAATTCCTTCATCACCGGAGAAATCTCCCTCTGCTTGTGCAGATGCACCATTTTGATTCGATTCTCCCGAGGGTTCTTGCCCCGAAGTATGTTCCGTACCGCCGTTTGCCTGAACAAAATCTTCAGAATCAATCACAGATTGATAAAAAGATTCACTAAACATAGAAAACGCAGCATTAATCAAAAAATATCCTGCTATTAAAATGCAAATCAGCAAAGCAATAACAATCGAAAGTATAACCAACCATTTTTTCTTCTTTTTCATAATCACTCCTACGCAAACCGAGTATGTAGCCCTTTTTGCAGACCATTAAAGAGTAATATTATAAATAGTATAACATAGTTTTTATCAAAAATAAAGAGAAAAAGTAAAAATTTTTATATTCCCTAACGTTGTTGCCGCTGACGAACAATTTCATACATCATAATTGCCGCCGCCACTGAGGCGTTTAAGGACTCAATTTCGCCCAACATAGGAATTTTCACCATAAAATCGCACTTTTCACGAAGCAAGCGGGAAATACCCTTGCCCTCAGAACCTACAACCAAAGCAATAGGGCCGGTTAAGTCTGATTCAAAAAGGGATTTCTCGCCGGACATATCTGCCCCGGCAAGCCACAAGCCCCGTTCTTTTAAAACATCAATGGTTTGGGAAAGATTGGTCACCCGCACCACCGGCGTATAGTGTACAGCACCGGCAGAAGTTTTCGCCGCTACCGCATCCAGCCCGGCAGAACGGTTCTTAGGAACAATCACGCCGTCAGCACCGGCGGCATTGGCACTTCTGATAATAGCACCTAAATTGTGTGGGTCCGTAATTTCATCGGCAATAATAAAAAAGGGCGGTGTTTGTTTTTTCTCTGCCTTTAAGAACAAGTCTTCTAAAGCGGCATACTGTACAGCACCGCAAACCGCTACAACGCCCTGGCTTGCCTCTGTTTGGCTGACGCTGTTGATTTTCTGCGGTTTTACAAACTGCACCGGCACCTGCTTTTCCTTTGCCAGGTCCATCAGCTTTTTAACGCCGCCGGGGCGAACGGTTTCACTAATCCAGATTTTATCAATGGGGCGACCCGCAGCTAACGCCTCAAAAACCGAGTTTCTGCCCTCAATCGTCATTTTTTCCGTAGTTTCTCTTTTTTCATAATTCTTTTGCATACAAACACTCCTTATCCTAACACCCAACCGGGTATCCACCTGAGCCACATAGCATACCCCGTGGGAATTGCCATGCCGGTCAGCACCGGGTAAAATAGTAAAAATAAAGCAAAGACCAAAACCGCGTACGCCCACGTCCATCGGGGTGAGACTTTCTCCTGTTCCTGCTCATTCTTAAAATAGAATCCAATCATCAAAACCACAAAGACCACGCAGGGGAAAAAGTGGTAAATGAACGCCGTTCTCGTCACAAAAATCCAGGGGACATACAGCGAGAAAAAACCAACAACAACAGTTAAAAGACCCAAATCAAGGTGCTTTCTGTTTTTCCATAGCTGCCACAGGGACCAGAAAACCACAGGAATGGTCAGCCACCAGATTGCAGGATTGCCGAAGCTGGTTATCCCCATAGAGGTTCCGGGAGGCACAAAGTCACGGTTGGCACTGTACGCATACAAAGGCTTATAGTCCAGAGGCCACTGCCACCAGGCAGAACCATAGGGGTGAGGAGCTTCTAAATTGGCATGATAGTTATACATAGAGCTTTGATTGGTAAAGAAAAAGGAAAGCCCCGTAGACTCCGACCACATAGCCGGGATATACGCCAAAAAGTAAATCACCGCCGGCACAAGGACAAAAAAGCCGAAGCCGGCACAGATTGTTTTCATCGCCATAGGCTTAAAGTTCTTAATAACAGCCTCTGCCGTAGGCATCTCCGGTTCTTTTCTTGCTCTGCGGTATTCCGCATACCGCCTTGCCAGGCTGAAAAAGAACAAAAATGCAAGGCCAAAGCCGGCATAAATCCCCTGCCATTTCGTTGCCGCACCCAAGCCGAAACAAATCCCCGAAGCAAGAAGCGGCGGCAAGGTTTTTTTAACGCCGGTTTCATAAAAGTTCTTCTCAATATAGAGAAACATAAAAAGATACATTCCCATAACAAAAAACGCCGTGTAAGAATCAATGGTAGCGAGACGGGTTTGTGCCAGGTGCATAAAGTCAAAGCTAAACACAAAGGCGGCCAAAAAAGCAAAAGACGTTTTTTTCAGCATCTTTTTCCCCATGACATACACAAGGGGCACCATCAGCACCCCACAAAGGGTTCCGAAAAACCGCCAGCCAAAGGGGGTTACGCCAAACAGCAGCATACCGCAGGCGATAATAGCCTTACCAAGAGGCGGGTGGGTGTTTTCATAGGGGTAGCGGTGGGTTATAAATTCAAACGCCGTCCTCGGGTGATAAATTTCATCAAAGTAGGCGGTTTCATACCAGGTAAACTCATAGGTCACTTTTTCCGGCTCATCAATGAGGTTTGTCGCTGTCGGGTTGGTGCTTTCCACAGCCTGAATTGGAAAACGTTCCGACTCTGTTTCCCCGAAGAATGCTGCTTCGTTCAAATAAAATCTGCCGTCATCACAGGTCAGGCGAACATAGCGAAAATCCTCAGGAAAATCCCGGCAGACGTGCCACATAAACACAGAATCCAGAACAAAGGGCTCCCGAACCATCTCCCAGGTCTCGCCGTCTACGGAATAATCAATATAAAGGTCTCTCAGAACCTCTAAGTCATCCGAGCGTCTGTCAATCCAGCCGGTGTAAACATACAGTTGCCTCGCTTTTGACACCTTTCCTAAATCCAGCACAACACTTTCCCCCGGGGTTTCAGCGTAAAAACCGGTTTCCGGAACAGAGTCAGAGCCAAGGCGATAAAAACCAAAGAGAGCGTAAAACACCGTCAGAAGCACCATGAGCAGGTAATCTAGTCTGACAAGTCGCGTCTGCGGTGCTGGCTTTTGAACAGGAAATATATTGTGTTCCATAACTGTTTCTTTCAACCTTTCTTCCTTTTCAAGTTTCTCTTTTTTAAACTGTTGTCTGACAGTATACAGTACCCAGAAAAGAAATAAAACTACGTTACAAAATGAAAGCAGCTGAAAGGAAAGATTATCTCCAGAGATAAATGCATTCACCCAGTTAAGCTTCAGCACCCAGGCAGATGCAATAAACATAGCCAGAGAAAAACCGCCGTAAAACAGCAAAAGCTTTTTGTCGCCGCTATAAAGGTAGGCAAGTAAAAACAGTAAAAGAGCCGGAGCCAGATACCGTTCGTGCATACCATGACCCAAAACGTAAATCCCCGTCACGGTCAGAATTCCCAAATTAAATATTTGCTTTCTTTCTCTATCATGGTAAGACACATAGCCCACCGAGAGGGAAAGAACCACGATAAAAAGAAAGCCCCAGGTTTTATAGGAGAAAAACAAAAGCTTTTCCGAATCTGCCACCCAGTTGCCGCCCAACATTCCGTAAAGATTGGGAGCGTTCAGCGTTGCATAGGGATACAGAGAAAGGGCGTGTTTATATTTTTCAAGTAAAAGGTCGTGATTGCCGCCGGTTATAGGTAGGGGTACGAGCAGAAGTACAGCCAAAACAGCTAAAACAGATAAAATCCCTTGCCAAAGCAGTTTCCTCTTTTCTTCTCCGTCTCGGAAACTGTGGAGACAGTCAAAGAAAAAGGTAAAACACAAAAGAGGTGCAAACATAACCGTTTGCGGCTTGGTTAAAAACAAAATTGCAAGCAGAGTAAAGCTTCCGGCATACTGTTTTTTCTGCAACATAATGAGCATAATTGCCGTAAAAAAAGTTACAACGCTGTCAATCTGCCCCCAGATGGTAGAGTTTAACATCTGTGCCGGATTGACGGCACATAAAAGAGCCAATACCAGGGCCTTTGTCTGACCAATTCTGTTCTGACCGATTTTATAAACAAAAAACGCCGTTAATCCGTCAAAGAAAATAGGAATACTCCGAATACAAGCAAGGTACAGGCCGGTATCCGGCGAAATATTTAAAAATTTTAAAAGCTTGCCCAGCGTAAATAAAACATATAAATACACCGGCGGATAATCTACATACAGCTCCGTGGTGTAATACTCCCGAAGCTGATGGTCTTCTGCGAACGCCGTCCACGCACGAAACAGCCCCGTATCCTGGACGTGGCCACGAGAAATGCCGGAGAGGACAAACTGCAAAAGAAGCAGACCCAAGAGACTTAGGCCTGCAACATATGACGCTCTTTTGCCATGCCTTAGTTCCTTCGCCGAAGTCGTGCGAAAAACAAAAGCATAAGACAATACAAATATAATGGAATACAAAACAGAAAAGAAAGTAATATAATTCAGACAAATCACGTCCTATTCTTTTCTTTTAATAGGTTCACCGTGCTATCTCTTCCCCTAAAACTTCAAGAGCTTTTGCCAGCTGCGGGTCTTCCTCCGGCGACAGAAGAGAAATTTTTCCCATAAGGTCTTCCGAAAGAGCAACTTGAATATCCGGCATAATGCCTACGCCGTCAATACATTCACCCTTGGGCGTAAAGTAGCGGGCACTGGTTAGGTAAATAGCCGTGTTAGGACTTAACTGATAAACCGACTGCCCCACCGCTTTACCAAAGCTCTTCTCGCCGATAATTGTTGCTAAACCATGTGCTTGCAGGCTGCCTGCTAAAAGCTCAGAGGCACTGGCTGTTCCCTGATTGATTAACACAGCCATAGGAACTTCCAGAGCATTTTCATCAGAATTAAAATACTGCCGACGTCCCTGATTATCTTCTAAATAGGCAATAACGCCTTCGGGTAGCAGGGAATCGGTCATATCAATGACTGTGTCGGCATACCCACCGGGATTATTACGAAGGTCAATAATCAACGCCTGCATGTTTTGGCTTTGTAAGTCATCAATCGCTGCCTGGAAATCTTCTTTTGTATTATGGATAAATTCGGAAACACGAATATAGCCTATGCCGCCGTCATACATTTTATGCGTTACGGACTGCCGTCTGATTTCCTCGCGACGGACGGTAAAGGCAAGATCTTCTTCACCACGCTGAATTACAAAATCAATCTCATCATCTTCGCCGGCCTTGATATACTCAAGAATCGCCTCGTAGGTATCACGTGTAACTGCCATATCCCCTACTTTTTTAACAATATCACCGGGCAGAATTCCTGCTTTTTGTGCCGGAGAGTTATCATAGGGTGCAATAACCGTCATTTCCTCTTTTTCACTATTGAAATTAACGCTGACACCAATCCCCTTGTAAATTTCCTTCTTGTCTTCCTGGTAAGATGCCAGAGCATCAGCATTTAAATAATTGCTATACGGATCGCCTAAGCTGTACACCATGGCACTGATTGCCATGTCGTTCATGCGGGCGATTTGCTCATCTGTCAAAGGATCTACATAATTTTCAGCAATCAGTTTTCTCGCACGGACCAAAACATCTCCATTGTTAAAAAAGATATTCGCCACAAAAAAGACAATGGCTGAAAGCGTCCATGCTACGGCCGCTGTAATTGCTGCCGTAATCACCAAATGTTTTTTACGAAACAAGGTAAGTTCACACTCCTTTGACCAACTTTTCTAAAAACTATGATAAATAAGGACGGGGATTCGTTGCAACGCCGTTATTTAGCACTTCAAAATGTAGGTGGTTGCCTGTGGAAGTACCTGTCGTTCCAACTAAGGCAATCTTCTGGCCACGGGTAACCTTCTGACCGCTTGAAACCAGCAATTTACTGGAATGACCGTACAGTGTCTGAATACCGCCGCCATGGTCAATAATAACGCAATAGCCATAGCCGCCGTTCCAGCCGGCAAACCGCACCGTTCCGTCTGCCGCTGCTAAAATCGGAGACCCGCCGGGTGCTGCCATATCCATACCGGAGTGGTATTTTTTTGTACCATAAACAGGATGAATACGATAGCCAAATTCGGAGGAGATATATGTATAGCTGGGAGCCGGCCAACAGAATACGCCGCCGTTATAAACAATTCTGTCCCCCGTTGCAGTTCCCTTGGAAGAGGAAGCCGCAATACTCCGCTTTAAGCTTTCCTCCTGAGCTGCCGCTGCTTTTTGCAGACTGTCATACTTGGCAATGTCTTTCTCTAACGACTTAATGTAATTCGTCTTTTCCGCAATTTTAGCATCCAGTGCGTCTTGCTTGCCCTGGACCAGATTGCGTGCTTCCTGCTGCTCATTACGGTAAGCCTCAATTTCTGCTTTAGAAGCCTCAACGCTGGCCTTTAGTGCAATCATCTCGTTAATGATGCCCTGTTCAAACTCTGTAATCTCACGAATGGTCTCGATACGGGTAACAAAGTCTGCAATACTTTTAGAATTCAATAAAAGGTCTATATAGCTGGCTGTATTGTTTTCATCCATAGTTTGCAGACGCACACAAAATTCCGCATCGTTTTCTGCAATTTTCTTTTCATATTCAGCAATTTCTGCCTCTTTTGCAGCAATTTTTTCATTCGCTTCATTGATAACCGCATCAATCTCATTAAGCTCTGCACGAATGATTTCTGCCTCATCGTCAAGCTGGGTAATCTGAGCCATGGCTGTTTCCAGCTGTGCCTTCGACTGGCTTTGTGCTGCCTGGGCCGCTTGTTTATCTTTTTTTGCCTGTTCCAGTCTTTCTTCTAAGGTTGCACCATACACCGGCTGTTCTTCATACATAGTCGGTACGATTGCAACAGATAAAGACATTGCAACTAAAACAGAAATTGCCCGTTTCTTAAATGGGGTCATAAAGTTTCCTCCATTCTTTATCAGAATGTTTATTTTTTCCCTTTTAAAATGTCCATAGCGGTGTTAAACTGCTCGTCAATTTCTACACGAACCTCGGACAGGTCCTGACTGAACCGATTCAAGGTTTCGTAGTCCATAACGCCGGTTGCAGCAAGTCCGCTTGCTCTTTGATACTGTCTTACAGCAATGGTAAGCTCACGGTCGTATTGGTCATTAACCTCACCGACAAAATACCCCACAGCGTTAAATCTCTGTTTGATTGCCAAAACGCCGTTACCGCTATCGCCCTCTTTATAGTCTCTGAGCATATCTAAAGGCTCCATGCCTTTTGTTTCCAAACGAACATAGCGATTGGCAACCCAACGGTCCGGCTGAATACCTACGCCGTTTACATGGTCACCACCGGGGAGAACATACTCCGCCGTTGTAAGCTTTACGGCACCCAGTTCAACACCGCCTACGCTAGGAAGATTCATAAATTCCTGTACGGTGCCCTTGCCTAGGGTTGTAACGCCAACCAAGGTGCCCAGCTTATAGTCACGAATGTTGCCGGCAAAAAGCTCTGCACCGCTGGCAGACTCGCCGTTAATCAGCACCACAATGTTTTCATAATAAGGTTTTCTGATAACGTTACCTACGCTTCTTAATGAGGTGTTCCGTCTTTCATCGGCATATTCAACGCTGATAACAGTTTTGCCTTTGGGAACAAAGTAGGAAAGCGTATGAACCACACTGACCATTTCACCGCCCGGATTGTCTCGCAGATCAATAATCAGCTTTTTAAGGCGTTTTTGTTTAAAAAACATATCGGCAGCGTCCATTTCCGCCGGTGTTCCATTGTTAAAGGATGCAATTTGCAGATACCCAATGCCATCTTCTAGCTTCTGATACGCAACGGTATTTCCTTTGATTGCCATACGTTTAACTGTTTTAGTCAGCTCCTGGTTTCCTCTTTTTACCGTAAGCTGAACTTCTGTACCTTCTTCGCCTTTAATCAGCGGTGTCAGTTCATCAATAGAATAGTCTGTTACATCTACGCCGTTTATCTTAATAATCCGGTCGCCCGCCATAAGACCTGCTGCCGCAGCTGAGCTGCCGGAGGTAACAGAAACAATGCCCACAGAGCCTTCCATTCTCTGCACAATCACACCAATACCCACATAGGAAGCATTAAAGTTATTGGTAAATGCCGTTAATTCTTCCGGTGTATAGTAATCGCTGTAACGGTCCATGTGGTCTGAGGTAGTATCAATCAGTTCCTCTAACATCTCCGGGTGTTCTGCTAAAATTTTATGTGCCAGTTCGCTGACCAGCGATGCCGTGTCTACCTCAAATTTGTAGTTTGCCAGAATACTGGCAAAAACCGCATCAAAATAGACAGATTCAAAGTTTTCTTCCTCGGCATAGGTTATGCCGCAGCCAAAGGTCATCATAACCGCCAGCAAGAGTACAAGCAGTTTTTTTGTCATCTGTTTCATAACTTTATTTCCTCCGTTTTTTCGGTTTCGGCAGGATTTTCCTTACATCTGCTCCGGTGCAGAAATGGACATAACTGTCAACGCGTTTTTCAGGGTTACGCGAACAGAATCCGTCAGCTTCAGACGGGCATCTGTCAGCTCTTTATCTTCGGAATTTACCTTGCAAGCAGCGTAAAAACCGTGGAATGCCGCTGCCAGATCCATAGCATAACGGGTAATTAAGCTGGGCTCACGAAGATTTGCCGCCTGTTTAATGGTTTCAGGGAAATCTGCCAGTTTTTTCATCAGGTCAATTTCCTGAGGTGCTGTCAGTCTTTCAAGATTTACGTCGCTCACCGGTTTTACAGTTGTGCCCTGCTCAGATAAGAGCCGCAGAATACTGCAAACTCTGGCATGAGCATACTGCACATAGAATACCGGGTTTTCGTTAGACTGCTCTACCGCCAAGTCTAAATCAAAGTCAAAATGGCTGTTTGCCTGACGCATATTAAAGAAGAAACGAGCAGCATCAATGCTGATGTCTTCCAATAAATCTTTTAAGGTAATAGATTTACCGGTACGTTTGCTCATTCTGACAACCTCGCCGCCGGATACCAGACGAACCAGCTGCATCAGAACAATTTCCAGACGTTCCGGTTCAATACCCAGAGCCGCCAAGGCTGCCTTCAGGCGGGCTACATGGCCGTGATGGTCAGCACCCCAAATGTTAATAACTGTATCAAAGCCACGGTCAACGAATTTGTTTTTATGGTAAGCAATATCTACGGCGTAGTAGGTTAAAAAGCCGTTCTGACGAACCAACACTTCGTCTTTTTCCTCGCCGAAGTCTGTGGCACGGAACCAGATAGCCCCCTCGTTTTCGTAAGCATAGCCACGCTCTAACAATTCGTCAACAACTTTTCTTGCTTCGCCGTTTTCATGGAGAACGCTTTCCCGGAACCAAACATCATAAAAAATTCTGTATTTTTCCAGGTCAGCCTTTAAATCATCAACATTCTTTTCCAAAGAAAAATCAACCAAAGCTTTTTTGCGGGTTTCAGAATCAGCCTCCAATAAGCCTTTGCCAAACGCCGCAATGTATTCCCGGGCACGAACACGAATGTCCTCGCCGTGGTAACCGTCTTCCGGGAATTCTGCCGCATCTTCGCCTAAAAGCTCCTGAATATATCGAGCCTCTAAGGATTTACCGAACTTTTCAATCTGATTGCCGGCATCGTTTACATAGAATTCACGGGTTACATCATAGCCTGCCCAGTCTAAAACGCTTGCCAGACAGTCGCCCAAAGCACCGCCACGGGCGTTCCCCATATGCATAGGGCCGGTGGGGTTGGCACTGACAAATTCCACCATAATCTTTTTGCCGTTACCGTCGCTGACTCTGCCGAAGTTGTCACCCTCTGCCTCAATGACAGACAGTACCTTTAGAATATAGGCAGAATCCAGACGGAAATTAACAAAGCCGGCACCTGCCACCTCAGCACTCTGAATAAAGGTGCCCTCGGTGTTCATGTTTGCAACAATTGCCTCTGCAATAGCTCTGGGAGCTTTTCTTGCTTGCTTAGCAAGGAGCATGGCTGCGTTGGTAGCAAAATCGCCGTGTTCCTTTTCTCTGGGTTCTTCAATTACATAGTCGGGAATCTGCTCAAAGGTTAAATCCCCTTTGGCTTTTGCCGCCTCTAATGCAGTATCAATCGCGTTTTTAATCGATGTTTTTGTCTGTTCGTAAATTGTCACGCCTGGTTCCCTACCTTCCTGATTTTTAAGTGTAAGCCGTTATGA
The DNA here is from genome assembly GCA_017407515.1 of Clostridia bacterium. Lineage (GTDB taxonomy): Bacteria > Bacillota > Clostridia > UBA1381 > UBA9506 > UMGS755. The sequence goes on from JAFQWH010000051.1 coordinate 46,642, forward strand.
ACGGGGAGATTGTTGTTAAGCTCAACCATATAGTCAAGGTCAATCTCGCCGCCGTTTTCATCAATATCCACCGAGATACTGTTGGTGGTTACCCCCACGGACAAAGCTCCGTACGGCGTATCGTAATGGCCTACATATTTTTTCTCTTTTTCAAAAATCATCTGCGTTGAGGCATTATCGAAACGAATCATGGAAATGCAACCGTCTTTAATCTTTAAGGTGGTGGTTGTACCTTCGTAGCCGGTTAATTCACTGCCTTCATAGCTGATGTAATATTTATCGTCTTTTTTTATGTATTTACCCAAGGTTGTCAGTTCGTATTGGTCACTCTCGCCGTCAATACTCTGTCGCCCTGTTAAGGTAATTAAAGCATTTGTTTCCATAAAAACCTCACCCTGCCGCCCTGCGGCATCTATAAGTTAATTATATTTTTCAATATCAATCCGGGAAACCAAGCCGCTAATCGGGCGTTCTAAGAACATAGAACCCAAACGGACAAACTCTGCCGGAACATCACTGACATAAAACTGATATTGGTCTTTTTCCGGTGCATCAGAAAGCATATCGTCCTTTGCCAGCTGCTCATAAATATCCTGAGCGACGCATTCCCCCGGGTTAATCAGCGAAACGCTGTCTCCCACTACCTCCTGAATCACTTTCCTCAAGAGCGGATAATGGGTACAACCTAAAATCAAGGTGTCGGCTCCGCTATCCATAATAGTCTGCAAATAGTCTTTCGCAATCATTTTAGCGGCTTCTTTTTCCGCATAACCATATTCCACTAAGGGTACGAACATAGGACACGCTACGGAAACCGTTTCAATCGCCGGATTTTCCTCTTTGATAAAGGCACTGTAAGCACCGGAACGAACCGTACCCGTTGTACCGATAACCCCAACACGACCGTTTTTCGTAACCTGTGCCGCCCGGCGGCTTGCCGCCTTGGTAACGCCCAAAAGCGGAATATCATACTGCCCGGAAAGCTTCGGCAAGGCAATAGAGCTTGCCGTTCCGCAGGCAGCCACAATTGCCTTTAAGGGAAAGGTATTTAAAAAACTTATATCACTACGGGTATACTTTAAAACGGTTTCTTCCGACTTTGTTCCGTAAGGAATACGGCCCGTGTCACCGAAATACACGATGGATTCGTTAGGAAGCAGAGCCATCAGCTCTTTCATAACGGTGAGACCGCCCAAGCCGGAATCAAAAATTCCAATCCTTCTGTTATCCATGTTACGCCTCCGGTATTATCTTGCAAGTCTGATGAGCCTGGTTACAAGCTCTTTACCGCAAATCCCCGATTCTCTCCACAGCATGGGGTACATACTAATATCTGTAAAGCCCGGCAAGGTGTTAATTTCGTTTAAAATAATGCTGCCGTCTTTTCTGTCAATAAAGAAATCTACTCTGGAAAGCCCGGAACAGTCTGCCGCTGTGAACGCACGGCAGGCAAACTCACGAATGGTTGCCTGTTCTTCCTCCGTTAACTTTGCGGGAATTTCAATCCGTGCAGTATCGTTTTCATACTTTGTGGCATAGTCATACATGCCCTCTTTCACAATTTCACCGACGCAAGAAGCCTCAGGTGCCTGGGTTGTTCCCAAAACAGCACATTCAACCTCGCGGCCGTCAACACAACGTTCAATCAGAATCTTCTCGTCCTCTGCTCCGGCAATTTTCAGGGCTTCCTCTAACGCCTCTCGCCCCGCAACCGATACAACGCCCACAGATGAGCCGGCACGGGAGGGTTTTACAACAACCGGATAGCCAAAGGACTCTGTAATTTCTGTATGTACTGCCTCTGCATCATAACGGTCATTCCAGACAAAGAAACCATCAGTTACGGGAATACCCGCCTGCTTCAACACTTCTTTTGTCAAAACCTTATCCATGCACAAAGATGACGCCAGCACCCCGGGACCCACAAAGGGAATACCGGCAAGAGATAAAAGGCCCTGCACGGTACCGTCTTCTCCGTTTTTGCCGTGCAAAACCGGGTAAACAACATCTACACGGGTGACAGATACATCGCCGTTTTTATTAAACACCAACAGTCCATGATGCTTCGGACTGGGGGACAGCACACAGGCTTTGTTGTTGCAGGCTTCCCAGGCTCCGGATTTAATCTCTGCCTGTGTTGCCTCTGTTAAAAACCAGTTGCCGCTTTTGTCTATTCCAACCGTAATCACATCAAACAAGTCTCTGTCTATGTAAGAAAGAACATTGTTTGCAGAAAGACGGGAGATCTCATGTTCAGAGGATTTGCCGCCAAATAAAACACAAACTGTTTGTTTCATAATAAGTAACCTCCCAATTTTTTGCCGATAGGCATAGGTCCTTACTTTATTATAATACTATGAAATCAGGTTTATTTCAATCTTTTTTTGAAATTGTCAAAAATTTTTAATATTCAAAAGAAAAAAACAGGGCTGCGGCAAACACCACAGCCCTTACATTATTAAATTCTATTTATCTTTTCCTGTTTTTTTGTCTGACGGAACCGAAGGGGCGTTACTGACGTATATTTTCTGAAAATATCATTAAACCGCTGCTGGCTGGAAAAACCCACGCTCCGGGCAACATCGGCAATTTTCATATCCGTGTTTTCCAGGAGCTCTTTTGCCTCTTCGATGCGGATTTTCAAAATATAGCTCTTGGGGCTGATACCGAATTTATCTTTAAAGGAATGGGCAAAATAACTGTCTGACAGATAAATATATTTTGCCACCTGGGAAAGGGTCAGCTCTTTGGCATAGTTCTGGTCAATATATTCCTTTGCCACGTTTAACAGTTCGTGGAGCTTTAAATTTCGGTTTTTAACGCTTTGCTCCCATTCCTGCTTCAGCGTTCTGGACAAGAGTACAAACAACTCTATAACCAAAAGGCAGGAAAGAAAATCTCCCCAGACCTGAGGTTTCATTCGCTCCCTGAGAATTCGTTTAATAACATTGATAATGTCATTTTTCTTGCCGAGTTTTAAATAAATATAAGAACCAACAGACTCGTCTTCAATGTATTCCACAAAATCCTTTAAAGAGGCATGACTACTCACGCCCTCTTTCGGACCGCGAAGGGTAAAATACAGCACAATCAACTCGCAGTTTTCAGAACGGACAATAAACTTATGGGGCTTTTGGGGTTTAATAATAACCAGAGAATTGGCAACCATATTGACATCAATCCCGTCAATCATAAAGGTTGCCGTACCCTTTTTAATGTAAACCATTTCATAATGGTCATGTCGGCTTAAGTCCATACTCCAGTTTGTATCATGTATTTTTTCAATAGCCTTGATAACTGCCGGCATAAAAGAAAGCTTGTCAATCAATTCTGTCCACGCTTTTGGAAGTTGCTCCTCTGTCATACTGATTCCCTCCCTATTGTACGAAATCTGTTTTCAAGATCATTGTAACACAAAATTTAAACAAAGTCCATAAAAAAATTAAAAATCTCTTTACGATGCCGAAAAAACTTGGTATAATATGATTACATCCATTCGGCAGAATTGAGGAAGCAATATGAAAGATCTTCGTAACTATTTCAAAAAACTGGATTACGTGATAATTGTCATTGCAGCACTTTTAGGCATGTTAGGCATTTTAATGATTGCCAGTGCTACAAAGTCTGACGAGGGCAGCCGTGAGCTTTTAGTGCAGTCCATGGCAATGGGGCTGGGCATTATTGCCATGTTTTTTGTAGCCGCCTTTGATTATGAGAACTACACCGATATTAAAAAATATCTGTATCTGGCAAGTGTTGCAATTCTGGTTTTCGTTCTTCTGTTCGGGCAAGGTAAAAGCGAAACCGGTGCTAACAGCTGGATTCGTATTGGTGGAATTGGCATTCAGCCTTCTGAGCTTGTCAAGCTTTCTTTCTGTATTACTTTCTCCATTCATTTATCCAAAGTACGTGAAACCATCAACACCCCGAAAACCCTGTTACAGTTGTTCTTGCATTTTGCTGTTCTGACAGGTCTGGTTGTTCTGCAAAATGATACGGGAACTGCTTTGGTGTTTGTCTTTATGTTCCTTTGCATGCTGTTTGCCGCCGGACTCTCCATTAAATATATCCTTGCCGGCGTTGCCGCTTTTGTGGCCTTTATTCCCCTTGCCTGGTTTGTTTTAATGCAACCCTATCAGAGAGAACGTATTTTGGTCTTCTTAAACCCTGAGCGTGACGCAACCGGTGCCGGGTACCAGGTGCTGCAATCTAAAATTGCAGTTGGCTCCGGTGAGTTTTTGGGAAGAGGCTACATGAAAGGTCCCCAGAATCAGCTTGCCATGCTCCCGGAAAATGAAACAGACTTTATCTTCGGCGTTATTGGCGAAGAACTGGGGTTCATCGGTGCTGTTTTGATTACTCTGCTGTTGGTGCTTTTAATCTGTCGCTGTATTTACATTGGCCTGCGTTCTAAAAACGATACCGGCTGTTTCCTCTGTATCGGCATCGCCGCTATGTATGCTTTCCATACCTTTGAAAATATATTTATGTGCATCGGTCTTATGCCTGTTACCGGTATTCCCCTGCCTTTTTTAAGCTACGGCGGTTCTAGCGTACTGACAAACTTTATTGCCGTCGGGCTGGTCCTTTCCGTCTGGACTCACCGGCGAACATTAAGTTTTTAACTTTTTTAGAAAAAACACTTGCTTTTTTCCTTTTTCTGTGCTATACTATCAACGTTGTGAAGTTCTCCGCAACAAAAAAACCATATTCGCGCCCGTAGCTCAGCTGGATAGAGTGCCTGGCTACGAACCAGTAGGTCGGGAGTTCGAATCTCTCCGGGCGCACCAAAAAAGAACCTACCCATCAGGGTAGGTTCTTTTTTATGCTTGGAGAGTGAGAACTCCCGATGGAGTTCGTCGGAGCAGCTTGCGAGCCGCGACAGGCGAGCAAGACTGCGGAGCTCGAGCAGCGAAGATTTTTCGTAACTGCCCGCAGCAGTCGAAAAATCAAGCAGCACAGAGTATCTCTCCGGCTCTTTGTTAGATTACAAATCCACCAGGCTAGGTTCTTTTTTATGCTTGGAGAGTGAGAACTCCCGATGGAGTTCGGACATGGAGTAAGGCTTTGTGTCGAGCAAAGCGAAGACAGAAAGCACTTAATCCAGTTGTTCTTTTTGTTAAGACGGACATGAGGTAAGAGCGTTTCGCGGAGAGTTAGCGATGGCGAAATGCCTTACGTCAGTTCTTCTCTTTGCGGGTGGAACGAAGAGACAACCGAAAGAGAAGTTCTTATGTCGAGAATTCAAAAAGAACTTCATTATTACCTATTACACCAAAACCACTCCGCCACCCGGCTAGGTTCTTTTTTTATGCTTGGAGAGTGAGAACTCCCGTTCTACTGTGAAATGACGCACTAAAAAACTCCCCTTATGGGGAGTTTTTCTTCTCTCTTATCTTTCCTCAATCGGCGTATAGCCTTGTTTTTCACAAACGCTCTTATATGCCGGACGGATAATCTTGCCGCCGTAGAGAACTTCTTCAATTCTGTGAGCACACCAGCCTACCATACGGGCAATGGCAAACATAGGCGTATACAGTTCCGACGGAATGTTCAACATTTTGTAAACGAAGCCGGAATATAAATCCACATTGGCACACATCATTTTCTGACCGCGAACCTTAGCAAAAATTTCCGGTGTCAACTCTTCAATCATGCAGTAAAGACCAAACTCTTCTTCGTTACCGGTTACATCTGCAAGCTCTGCCGCTTTTTTCTTTAACAGAACAGCACGAGGGTCAGATATGGTATAAATCGCATGGCCCATACCGTATATTAGACCGGAATGGTCATAGGTTTCCTTTTTCAAAGTTTTCTCAATATAGGCTGCTACCTGGTCGGCATCACGAATATCTTCAATGTTGGCCTTGAAATCTTCAATCATGCCCATAACCTTGCGGTTCGCACCACCGTGACGGGGACCCTTTAAGGAACCAATTGCCGCTGCAATAGCAGAATAGGTATCGCTACCGGAAGAGGAAACCACACGGGTTGTAAAAGCGGAGTTGTTACCGCCGCCGTGCTCGGCATGAAGAATCAGTGCCAAATCCAGAATTTCAGCCTCTAAACGGGTATACTGGTTATCGGGACGAATCATATACAGAAAATTCTCTGCGGTACCGAGCTCTTTTTGGGGATGATGAATATACAGGCTCTTACCGTCATAAAAATGGAGCTTGGACTGGTACGCATAGGCGACCATGGTCGGAACACGAGCAACTAACAGCATTGCCTGACGAATCATATTCAAAAGGTCTGTGCCGTCCGGATTGGGGTCATAAGAATAAGTAGAAAGCACTGCACGAGCAAGCTTATTCATAATATCCGGGCTGGGACAACGCATGATAATATCCTCACGGAAGTCAAAGGGCACGGGACGCAGTTCGCTGAGCAGTTCTTTAAAGTTCTCTAATTCATCTTTTGTAGGTAATTTACCAAACAAAATCAAGTAGCAAACTTCTTCATACCCAAAACGTTTTTCCCGTTCACAAGCAGAAACAATATCCACAACGTTAATGCCGCGATACCGCAAACGACCTTCGTCTGCCACCTTTTCATCATCGGAAACGCTGTAGCCGTGAACATTACCAATATTGGTAAGACCTGCTAAAACACCGGTACCATCGCTGTTTCTGAGGCCTCTTTTAACTTTATAGTTCTGACTTTTTTCAGGAGGAATTTGTGCGTTTTCCAATAAAATCTCCTGAAAATTTTCTAATGCCTGATTAAATAAAGCATTGTTTTCCATGATTTCACCACCTGTTTCTTCACACCTTTGTGTGAAAGGTTATTATACCTCATAACCGGCAAAAAGTCAAGTAATATAGTCATTTTTTTACATTCTAGTAAGAATGAACGTCAAAATTTTACTAATTCCTTAAATAAAAACAGCATAACCAAAACTGTCGGCCATGCTGTTTTTGTTTTTTTATAAGTCCCCCGCTGTGTGGAACCAACCGCTGGAAACCTTCGGCATTTCTTTCCGTCCAGGTACCGGTTCCGGTTCCGGTACGTCCGGCGGTGTCTCCGGCGGTATAAAGGAGCCGGCTCCGGACACCGTTGCCAGGGTTTGAATAATTTCTTCCGAGGAAGGTCTGTCTTCCGGATTTACGGAAAGCATCTTCATAATCAATTCTCCAAACGCCGGAGGAATAAAGCGATTATTAACCGTCAACTCTCCCCCGTTTAATACTGCCTCGAAAGGATAATCATATTCAGCTTGGTCAAAATATGGCAGAAACCCTGCAAAAAGCTCATGGAAAACCAGCCCCAGACTGAAAATGTCTGTTTTTTCAGTCAGCGTAACCTGTTCTCCTGCCATTGCCAGAAAGGTTTCCGGAGCGAGATATGTCAAGTCGCCACCCAACTCCACATCTTCCCGTGGTTCATTCTTAAAAAAGCCGGCATCAAAGTCAATCAGCTTCCCCGTATACTTGCCGGTTCTGGTTCTTTTAATCATAATATTAGAGGGTTTAACATCAAAATGAATAATGTTTGCCCTATGTAACCAGAAAAAAGCAAAGGCAATAGATTTAATAAGCAAATATTTGTCCGGTACAGAAAGCGTAGACACTAAATTTGCGGGAATGGTATCCCCCGCCACCTTTTCCGTTACCACATAATACCGGCTGTCACACCGGAAAAATTCAACAATCCGAACTAAGCTGCCATATCCGGCTTTGTTTAACGTATTATAAAAGGTTCTGTATCGGTTTTCAAAGGACAGACAATAATCCCGGCGGCTTTTCAAAAGTTCGGGAGACATAACCCCCTCGTCCATGGGATACACCGGCGTAATTAACTCTTTAATAAAGTATTCCCTGCCGTTTTTTGTGGCAAACCCCCATTTAGAAAAGCCACTGTTTGCGTTGTTCAGTTCTGTCGTTAGTGTATAGCCGTTAATAACCATGTATCATTCCCCAAAATAGTAAAATAGCTTATAAATCCCCTGCAGACTTGAAGAATCCGCCACTTTCTTCTTTCGCTCCTGCTGAAGTATGCCCGTCCGTAGGACGCGGTCTTCTCATTGTGGAGATAACACGAGGCTCACTTGCCGCAGGTGCAGGAGGCACAGAAGGCTCATAAGTCGGCGGTACATATGCCGCAGGGTCATATGCCGGCGGTTCATACGCCGCAGGGTCATACGTCGGAGTTGTTGCCGGCGGTTCGTACGCTGCAGGGTCATACATCGGAGTTGTTGCCGGCGGTTCGTATGATACAGGTTCATATGTCGTTGTCTCATAAGATACTGCTTCATCAACCGTTTTTTTGCCTTTTGTAACCAGCACAATAATCAACGAAACAACCAGAAGCACAAAAATGCCTGCATAAATGCACATTTTCACAATGAAATTCAGAGTCCACTCTCGGCTCAGAACGAATTTTTCTCCCCAGTCCTCTTCTTCCATGGTTAAAACCATAGAAAACCCTTTCCAGGATATGTTGTAAAATAGATCTTCATTATCCGCATTGGCAATCTTGCCATCCTTAATTTCTATATCGACAGTTTCTTTCTCATCATCGGATTCGTCATATCCTATCATTTCATCCTTTGTAATCTCTATACGAGTTAAAAATATTTCGTGATCTACTTTGTTTTCCTCACCGTCATAAATTTCATATACTTCTTCTACTTTCCAGCTGCCCTTAGGGTCTCTTGTAGCAAAAAACGCCAGCACACCGGTGGCAATAATAGCCACGCCTAACACAAGGGCAATAATCAGCTTAACCACGCCTCTTTTAGAACGGGGAGCCGGAATTTCATCATATGTTTCTGATGCCGGAATTGTTTCAGGAATGTACTCGGCCATTTCAGGAGCAGGATCTGACACAACCGCTTCCGTTCCTAAGACAGCCTCCTCAAAAGGTACAGAGCCGCTTTCCTGCTTTGCACCGCAGTTTGTACAAAAAATTGCATCATCTGCTAAGTTTGTTCCACAATTAGTACAGTACATAATAACACTCCTTTTTTATAACCTAATCGTCCGCTTATGACTGTTGCATAAACTTTGTATATTCTTTTTGATAAGATTGCCACTTTACAGGAATCGGCAACGGCGATTTAATATAATTCTGGTCAACAAAAGCCGTTCTTTTGCTGAAGCTTTTCTGCATAGAATAAAAATCTTCATAACCAAAAGCCGCCACACAAAGAGTATAATCGTCCCCCGTAAATTCACGGATATTAGCGTGCATCAATGTTTGCCAGTCCAAAATATTTTTGGTTGAAAGCATGGTTCTCGTTAACAAAAATTCAAAATCCATAGGAGATTTCAAATATCCGAAACAGCCGTCTGTTGCCGTTAAAAAAATCCCCGGTTTACTGAGCGAAATCGTTTTTTTGTGCAAAACAAAGTCCTTACTGCTGCAGATAACATTGGTCAGAACGCCGTCATCAAAAATATTGCTGAGAGCATCTTCACCGTTAATATCATCTTCTGAAAGCTGATGTAAACCGTCTTCATCTAAAAGATAACAACGGGAATCCCCTGCCCAGTAGCAGGTTGCCTCACCGTCTAAAACACAAACCATTGCCGCTGTTGTCGGGAAGGATTTCGTCAGGCTACCCATAAGCCTTCCGCCCTTATCACCGTAAGCATCACAGACTTTTAAGGCTCGCTTAATATAGCCTTTTAATGCCTCGTCCTGTCGCGGAGATTCCTCGAACCAGCTTTTAACGCCACCGCAAACGGCTCTGGAGGCAACGTAAGCTCCTGTTTTTTCGGAATAATTCCCGTACCTTTTAGAGCCAATGCCGCCGCAACCGTCAAAAACAGCAACTATGCTGTTGTTCTCCACTGTGGCATAATAATAAGAGTCTTCACCTTTACCAGGAACCATTTCTCCCGCAACTGCAAAGATTGTATTCGGCTTTGTCAATGTATATTTTTTTGTTGATGATTTCTTCTTTTTATTCAACATACTCATATTGTGTTTGTAATCGTATCAATAATCTGGTTATAGTCCAATTCACTCAGACCGTTACCTGCCTGAGAGGGGAAATGTAAAACATTGTCCCAGTTCTGGGAAATTAAGTTCCAGTCCGGTGCATCGGGAGCATACAGCACAAGACGCTTTGCGTTTCTGTCAATATAGCCGGTCTGCTGAACACCGCCCCACCATGCTGTCAGCTCGTTTAAGTCGCTTGCCATGCCGCTGGGATAGTACGGGCTGGTTCTGCCGAAGCCAAGCTTATGTGTTGCAGCATCTGTCCAAACAACAATAACCTGGCGTTTTTTCATACCCTCAGTTTCCCAGGGAGATTTGATAGCGTAAGCCAATGCTTCCAGACCGTCTTCCGGATCGTCACCGCCGCCGTCTGCTACTAAGCTGCGAACGCATCTTTCAAAATCGGCTGACTGTTCGGGCAGCTTGAAGAAGTCTGTAACCAGCATAGCATTTTCAGCATCTGCCAGATAATCACGGAACGCAACGACGCGAACGCGAAGCTGACTGATGTGTTTATTTTTGCTTTCCATAACGCTGGTAACATCATGATAAAAGTTTAATGCGTTGTTTTTTACAATATCAATAATGTTATCCATACTGCCGGTACAGTCAATGCAGAAAACCATATCTACATTGTAAGTAATTTTATAATTGCTTGCCATTTTTTATTCCCTCCGTATTGTTATTAGTTATTGTCAGTAACCTGAACAGGATCAGGTGTTGCCTTGTAGGCTTCATAGCCTTGCGTTACTTTATCTGTAATGCTTTGGGGTGTGGTTGTTTCTGTTTTGGGGGTTGTTGTGTTGTCCGCTTCTGCATTACCGGAAGCACCTTGTGCAACCTTAGGGTGATGCAATTTAACCGCATTCATGGTCGAAACGCCAAAAACCAGCGTAAAAATAAGAATTAACCCGCAAAGCAAAACTGTAATAAGCTGAAACAGCCTGTTTTGTCTGTTTGTTTTTAAAATTTCGTCAGTCTTTTTAAGTAATTTCTGCATATCGTATTCACTGATCCCTTCCTGATTGGTCGTTTTGTCAGGTTCGATGGTAATTTCCATGTTTTTTGCTTCAAAACTTAAAATATCAGCAAAGCCACCGCAACCGGACGCTGCCGGCATTGGACTGCCACAGTATCTGCAGGCACCGGTGTTTTCCGGGTTATCTTTTCCGCATTGATTACAAAACAAATCCATCCACCTCCGATTTAATAAGAATTAGCCACATATGCTAAAATACATATAGCAAAAATAACAAGTGCTATTACTGCAACCGCTGTCCAGCCTGAAGAAGAAGGCTTTTCATAAACCGGCGTTGTTTCTCTCTCTGTATCCCTAAAGACAGGTCGGGAATACGTTGATGCAGAAGACGAACCCCGATAGCCCATAGGAGCTGTTCTTCTTTCCATTTCCGGCGACCAGGCTCTTTCCACCGTAGCAGCTGCGACTCTGCCGGCTCCACAAAGCATACAAGTGCCTGAAGCTATCTCGTTTTCCGTTTCGCAGTTAGGACAAACCCAACAATCTCTCGCCCGCCTATATTGTAAAATTACTTTTGTTTCCATGCAGGACCTTCCTCCGGGGATTTTCTAAAATAATAAATATGCATACATTATATAATTTCTGTCGACATTTGTCAATGTTTTTGTCCTTCAATCGTTTTCGTTATACAAAAAAAGAGCAGCCTTCGCTGCTCTTTTATAACGCTTATTAAATTTTAGTCTTCGTCACCGTCTAAAACGCTTTCAATTCTGTCCTTAGAATAAAGGTCACCAACGCCGCCAACGTACCATTTACCCTTGATTTTTGCTACAACATATTCGTCAGTATCTGAGTCATCATCTTCGGAACCCTTGATGGTTACTTTTGCTTTAAGAACGCGAATATCCTGCAGGTCTTTCGCCTCATAGTCATAATGTTCTTCTAAGTACTCACCAAGCTCTTTTACTTCTTTTTTCTTATACTTAGTAACCTTTTTGATCTCAACCTTGGTTTTTAATCTGTTACCAAATTCATCTTCCAGATCGTCAAGTTCTTCTTCAGCATTTTCTTTAAACTCTTCAATATAATCTTCTTTGCTGTCAATATCGTTATATTCGCTATCGATAGCTTTTTCTAACTCAATCGGGTCAATTGTAAGATTATAAATTGCTTTACCATCGCCCTTGGCCATAGCCTTATAAAGCTTCTTAAGAGCTTTTTCAGAACCGTGGGTAAATACGCCACAAGCAGCTAAGATAATCAGAACTAAAATAACCGCAACAATAGGAATTGCAATCTTAATAATTTTCTGAAGCTTATCATTCCCTTTTACAACATCCACCGCGGAATCAAAAGCACCAGTTACTGCAGCTGTTACGCCGGCAACACTAGCCCCAGCCGGTGCACTTGCTTCTTCTACAACAGGTGCTGCTACGGGCTCTAAATTAGCACCGCAACCCTCACAGAATTTTGCTTCATCAGGATTAGCCTGACCGCATCTTTCACAAAACATGTAAAAAACCCCCTATAAAATAAGTAATAAATTAGTCTGCTAACATTTGCAAACAAGCAATATGATTTTGCCTATACATATTATACACTATCTTTTTATGAATTTCAATAACTATTTGATTTTTTTAATCAACAAAGAAATGTTGCTCTTTTCAATACAAAAAAACGGCACCAAATCTATTTTGGTGCCGTTTAACGGTTTACTGATTCACAAGTTCAAAGGTAATAGTAGCTTTTCCGTTTGCATCTAAAGGAATCATCAATCTCTGAATAACATGAGTTCCAAAAGTACCATAGCCCCTTGTTTCGTCAAAGGTTGCTGCTGTAGAGCTGTGAATATTCATGCTGCCATAGCTGCCTTCTACCGTTGACTTATAGTTTAATGTCTTTTTATCGGCGCTTTGGGTAATTACAGAGTGGAACACACCAACACTGTCATTGGGCGAGTCATAGTATCTGCCACTTCTTTTTGTGAATATCGGCAGTACAATATGTGCTTCCTTGTAGTCTGCCGCTGCATCTGTCGGTGTATAGGTAACATCTACCGTAAAGCCGGTTTGTGTGTAGGTTGTTTTATAGGTCAGACTGCCATAAGTACCCTCGCCGCTTGTCAAATGATGACACAGAGGAGACACAATGGTATGACCCTGGCTGTTTTCTTCTGTAATTGTTCCGTTTGCACCGCGGCTTTGATGCACGGTGCCATCCTTTAAGGTTACATAAACGCCGCTGTAATAAACCGCTTTATCATTTTTTCCGGTAACACCTGTTGTACCATCGTTTAAATGCTGAGACAGCACCACGGGACCCGTACCCTCAGACCAGACTGCAAAGGGTAAGCCGCCTCTGTATGCCAATAACGACTCATTGACTGTTTTCGTCGTAGAATAAGGATTTGCGTAGAAGTGCATTGCATAAACCCCGTTTTTCTTCCACGCCAAAAGGTCCTCAGATTTCCATACCTTATCCGTTTCATAAACCGGCAAGGTAGCTGTTTCGTCCGTCCAGGGTTCCTGTGTAAAAATTTCATAGGAGCGAACGCTTGCATAGTTGGTTCGCTTATCGCTAGCAGCTGCCAACGGATTAGCTACATTAAAGATGTTTTGCTCAAGCATCGCTTCGCCAAGTTCCGGCAAGCGGTAAATTAAATCCGGGTCCAGACTTGTCGTATATCTGTTCTGGCGTAGCTGCAACAGTGTGTTGGCAAGAGGGAAACCAACCGAGGCATAGCTAAAGTTCGGGTAAACACCACCGCCGGCACCATAACTCTGATTAACACCCTTTGCCATAATCGCCGTTGCCGAATAAGTTGAACCACTTGCTCCCCCTACCGGCATCCAGTTTAGAGCCTCCCAGGTAACATAGCGGTCCACTATGTCGTGCAATGTTGCAAAAACTGCTTCATCTCTGTTCGGCAGGCCTTTGTAAATATAATAGCAAGGATACAGATTATGCATAACCTGATTTCCATATCCGGCACTGGGCGCCATTCTCTCTAAGAAAGCACCGGTGCTGTTCTGGCCTAAGCTGTTGTAATCCACCGGGGGCTCGCCAATGCCTTCAACAGCACGTTCAAAATACCGCAGGAACCGTTCTTCGCCGGTTGCCATATAGATTTCCATATGTGCCATTAGAATTTCTGACCACTGGTTAGTATCGTTTGCCATGTAGTTTGCCAGTTTATCGCCCATTAAGATGACCGCATTCCGCATAATTTTGGAAACTTCAGGAGATACCTTATCTTTCAGCAGATTATATGCCTGGCAAAGACCCGGGATAGTAAAGAATGTTCTTTCGCAAGGCCAGTAATCTCCGTAAGATGTATTGGTAATGTTGCCCTGTTCATCTCTTGTAATGGTGTACGTAATACCGTAGCCACGAATCATGTGCTCCGGTGACATTTCTACAATATGGCTAAGAGTAGCCAGGGCTGCCCGGTTAACCATTGCCGTATCACCATATAAAGGATTCAATTTCGTGGGAAGACCGGCATACGCTGCCAGGTTCCCCGCCGAATAAATATCACGCCAGCTACCGTTATGATAGGTAAAATCTTCAAAATTCTTACGGTAGTCAAGAGAACCGTTTTTAAATTCTGTAACCTGCAGGCTGCCAAGGAAGATATCATTTGGGTTCAGGTTCTGCGTTCTGCACGCATAGGCCACATCAGAAAGACCGCTGTCGTCGCCGGCAATCAAGGCTTCAACGCCGCCCATGCCAAGCTCTCTGACCTGTTCGGGCATTTCCGAAACAAAGTCAACATCAACGGTCAAATCGCCGTTATTCACAATATCAAGACTGGCATCTCTGGCTCTTGCCTGCACAACGCCGCCTAGGGTTCTGCCGTCAGAAGAGGTAGCGATGCCGCCCTTTAACTTCATCGCAGCCTCTTTTGAATTACACAAAAGACCGGGCAAGCCCTCAATAATACCTACATATAAGCCGTTAAAACTAACATTGCCGGAAACGGGCCAATAGTGATAAATATTAACGTTTTCAGGCGTACCAAAGTATGTCATCCAGTCATCAAAGGACAGTGTCCAGACTGTGTCTGCATCTTCTTCTTCAATCACGTCGCACATCAGTCTTGAATGAAGTCTTGGTTCTAAATCGGCAACGTTGCCGTTTGCTTTAAAAATTTCGGGAATTTCTGTTCCGTCTGCTTTAGTAACTGTTGGTAAAACGCCAGCATGATTGTTGGGTATCATAAACACAGCATCGGCACCAACGCAGCTTTCCGGCACATAGATATACCATTTTTTTACGTCGCCGTTTTTATCCAGCATGGTTTTATGGTTCAGTCCTATAATCATATCTCCGCGAATACCGTAATACGGTGTTTGAGGAATACCGATGGTGACTTCATCGCAGGTATGCAGACCGCCGCAGTAGGAAATTGTCCAGATACCCGGCTCGCCGGTATATTCGGGAACATCGAAAATAACACCGTCAGCGGACCCTTCCGCAGAAAAGTCATAATAACAAACAACCTTACCGTTAGGGTCAATAACACGAGCTGTTCTGAACTGTTCAAATTTTACAGGCTCACTGCTGCTGTTAGCCCTGTGGGACAAACCTACATAAATCTTATCCGGTGCGGTTTCAAAATAAGCCAGCATGGAAGCACCGTTTACTACATATTTCTGCCAGGTGGATCTGAACGCCTCATGAACCGGGAACTGAGCTGCTACCTCTTCATCGGACAGAACCCCCTCTGTTACAACAGAAACCGTGTTATGCCTGTCATAGTCATTATAGATACTGCCATATGTCAAGTTAATTTCATCGGAGCGAATCAATGGCTGAACGCTGTCTGCAGAATTTAAAACATAGGCACGAACAGACGTAATGTCTTCCGTAACATCAGTAACCGTATAGGTTTTTTCGAACCTTTCTCCCGCATCCAGAGTAACGGTTTCAGGAGTTGCTTCTTTCAGCGTGTTCCCGGCATATTTTGCCAAAACAACAGAAACCTTCTGCTCTGTTCCTTCATTGTTTTTTAGAATCAGGTCATATGTTGCATCATGTCCTGTTGCAAGGAGATTTCCCTGAAAATTACCCATAACCTCAACACCGGATGCCGGTGCTGCCATAACGGGTAATGCAGAAAGAATGAGAAAAATTCCTAAAGCAATTGCTAAATACCGTTTCATATTCTTCCTCCTTAAGTATATCTTTTTTAATTTATATTATCACATTGCGTATCGCCACTTGGCTCCCCTTGTCTACCCTCCGGGCACGCGAGGGGATCTGTCGAACGAAGTGAGACTGAGGGGTAGTCCTCTCCCTCCGTCAAAACCTATGGTTTTGCCACCTCCCTCATCAGAGGGAGGCAAGGGTTGCGGCTGTGCCGCTCGGCTCCCCTTGCCAGGGGAGCTGACAGCCGCCAGGCTGGCTGAGGGGTAGTCCTCTCCGGTCTCACCGCAAAGGCCGAGCCGGAAAGGGTTATCACCCCATCGCTTGCTTTACTAAAATATCTATATATTCACAAACACCATTAAAGTTTTGGTTAATTTCACAATTAGCAATTCTTACAACCTGCAAACCGTTTGCTTTTAAGTACTCTGTTCTTTCTGAATCTTCTTTTTCTTTCTGCGTTTTATAATGTTGTGAACCATCAAGTTCAATAACCAACTTTGCTTTTGCACAATAAAAATCAACTATATAATTTCCTATTGTCTTTTGCCTTTGAAATCTAATCGGGTATGACCGCAAAAACATATACCATAATTTTCGTTCCCACGGGGTCATATTCTTCCGTAATTCTTTTGCCAGAGGAATATTGTTTTTATTATAATCCTTCATTTCTCTCCCTCCGTCAAAACCTATGGTTTTGCCACCTCCCTCATCAGAGGGAGGCAAGGGTTGCGGCTGTGCCGCTCGGCTCCCCTTGCCAGGGGAGCTGA